>NZ_CDSBKO010000046.1:0-46813 GCF_977115655.1 Aquimarina sp. | reverse complement strand
ACTTTCATCTTGGGGAGAATGAAAGAACTCAATCATTATTACATTGTAAAGATACAATTATTTTTTAATCCACCAAATAAAAAATACATTTTATCCAAAATAATTGCTTTTGATCTTATATTTTTAATTTTATTCTTACAAAATTCCTACAAATTATATTTAGCATCAAATCATCGCCTCAAAGCATGCTTACAAGATCTTATTTTGAAAACATATTTTGCTTTTGATATAATCCTTGGGGAATTTAACTCCCCAACAAGAGATTAAACCTTTTTTATTTACTTTAGTCTAATAGTAAAATGGTTTATAGAATAATTCTAATAACCTAAATCAACCTAGCCTTTGAATACTCAAAATGAACAAGAATTACTAATTGCTTTGCAATCTGATATAAATTCTTCCTTTAGAAAGCTTATCGCCTTGTATCAACAAAGACTGTATTGGCATATCCGAAATATGGTGAAAAACCATGATGATACAGATGATATATTACAAAATGTATATATTAAAGTATATAACAACATAAATAACTTTAAAGGAGATAGTAAATTATATTCATGGTTATATCGTATTGCTACAAATGAATCTATAACTTTTTTGAATAAAAAAGCGAAAAAATATAATATTACGAATGAAGAATTAAGCCAAAAATTGGTTCAAAATTTAGAAGCCGATATATATTATGACGGAAACCTGATACAATTAAAACTGCAAAAGGCTATTGCAACTTTACCTCGCAAACAACAGCAAGTATTTAATATGAAATATTTTCAAGAATTAAAGTATAAAGAAATATCAGAGATACTGCAAACCAGTGAGGGCGCTTTAAAAGCATCGTATCATATAGCAACAAAAAAAATTGAAGAGTTTTTGAAAAACAATTAAACCTTTTTACTCAAAATAAGTCTTAACTAATAGTGGAAAAAGATAATTTACATAAAAAAAGTAGCGGATTTAAAGTACCCGAAGGATATTTTGAAAACTTTGAGAGCCATCTTTTAACAAGATTACCTTTTAAAACGGAAACAAAAAATATTTCGACTACAAAAATAGGTTCTGGATTTAAAATTCCGGAAGAGTATTTTGCAAATCTTGAAAACAAGATATATCAAAAAATCAAAGAAGTTAAACCCAAAAGAAAAATGGTTTTTTTAATTACCAGAAAAAATATTATATACTTATCTGGTGTTGCTGCAATGATCGCAATTGTAATATCCCTGTCTACAATCACAAAATCCAAACTTAACTTTGGTGATATAACAATCACAGATGCTTATACCTACTTTAATGATGAAAATATAGAGCTTGACAATATCGAAATTGCCACATTACTTGAAAACGATGTTAGCTATGCAGATATGTTGGAAAAAGAAATAATAAACAACGATACAATTTTAGATTATTTGTCTACAGAAGATTTGGATGAAGAAATCATATTAATAGAATAAACCAAAAACATGAAAAAAATAATAGTACTTATTTGCCTGACTTTTATTTATAATGGGCTTTTTGCTCAAAATGGATCGAGAGAAAAAATAAAAGCTTTAAAAATTGCATATATAACAGAAAAATTAGACCTGTCAAGTAAAGAAGCCCAAAAATTCTGGCCTGTATATAATGACTATAAAGAAACCATTGAAAACCTAAAAAAGGAAGAGCGTAAATTAATGAAGGTTTTAAACGAAGTCAATGATAACTCTACAGATATAACAAACAAACGTAGCGAAGATTTTATAAATGAATATCTTAAAATAGAAGAGGAAAAATCAAAAACGAGAAAAAAATTGATTCTGGATTTAAAAAATGTTATCCCAAACAAAAAAATACTACAACTTATAAAGGCAGAAGGAGATTTTCATAAACGCATGCTGGATAAAATCAAAGGGCACAGAAAAAGACATTAAATAGAAAAATCATAGACAGATAAATAACGTACTCTTTTTTGAGTACACATAATATATATATAAAACCTTTTCTACTTAAAAACCAATCTGGCTATCCTGTTTTTACCTGCTGCAATTGCTACACTATCATTAATAAATCGTAAGGTATAAAATCCTTCGTTACTAATATTTTGCCATGTATTACCAAAATCATTCGAAATAGAAACCCCTGTAAAACCTATAGCTACCATTTCTTTGCCTCCTCCATTAGGCACATATCTTACACAACTCTTGTACCCTGCTCCAACACCATCAGATACTAATTCCCAGGTTGTTCCCCCATCATTAGTTACAGCTTTATTTTTTATATTACTTTCAGGCATGGTATAATCTCCTCCAAAAACCACCCCTTTTTTGTCATCATAAAAATCTATAGAATAAGCTCCTGTAGTTTCTTTTCCTTGAATAATGGGTGTATCAAAAACCTTCCATGTTTTTCCTCTGTCGGGAGAAAAAAATACTCTGGATTTTACCCCTCCGGAAACGATCCATGTTTTATCGCCTGTAATAGCAATATTACCATTACTAGCTGCAAAAGCTGCTTCTCCGGAAACAGTAGGAGGAAGATCTTTACAAGAAACCTTTTTCCATGTTTCTCCCCTATCTCTGGTTATAATTACAGACAAACAAGAATCTGTGGGATCCCCTATTGCAATACCTTCTTGCGGGTTCCAAAATGCAATGGCGTCATAAAACACCTTTTCATGAGCTTCTGTATATACTATTTTTTCTTTTTTATCTTTAATCCCAATTTTTCTTAATCTTGCAGGAGACCCTATTCCTAAACTAAAAAATGAACTATCCTTAAATACCACTGCCCGCTGTTCTGCAGCCCGGTTATTATCTTTAGCAACAGTATCTTTATCAAAATCAACAACAAACACCTCTTTTGTTGTAAGATCTAAAAAGCCATAACCTTTATTAAAACCAAACCCAATTAGAGTGTCCTTATATATATCTACAGCCCTTATACTAATAGAGTCTTCAAGTAGAATTTCAATTTCAACTTTAGAAAAATTATGGAAAAGAGTTTTATTTTCTGCAACACAAAAAATAAAAATTAAACACAAAAACAACAAAGCAATTATTCTCATCATCAATAATTATACTCAAATATAACAGTATTTCGTTACAAAGGTATACCTTTGCACACCTTAAAAAACAATACAATGCGTTTACACAGAAATCTTGTCTTTGCTGTAATAGATGGATTACATGAAATATTTAATGAAGGAGCTTATGCCGATAAAGTAGTTCAAAAATTACTAAAGCGTGATAAAAGATGGGGTTCCCGGGATCGCAGTTTTGTTGCCGAAACTTTGTATGAAATTGTACGATGGAAACGTTTGTACACCGAAATTGCTGAAGTGAAAGAACCTTTTTCCAGAGAAAATTTATGGAGATTGTTTGCTGTTTGGGCAACATTACGAGGTATTTCTTTGCCAGACTGGAAACAAATTGGTCCTACTCCTACCCGACGAATCAAAGGTCGTTTTGATGAACTAAGCAAGATTAGAAAATTTAAAGAGTCTATCCCCGATTGGATGGATCAATTAGGAGAACAGGAATTAGGTAAACTATGGGACAAAGAAATTAGCGCATTAAATGAACAAGCCCCTGTTATATTACGGGCAAATACTTTAAAAACTACACGAGATAAATTAAGAAGCCTTTTGGAAGATGAAAAAATAGATACAGAGTTTATTAAAGGATATCCGGATGCTCTTCAGCTTACAGAAAGAGCTAATGTGTTTACTACAGAAGCATTTAAAAACGGGCTTTTTGAAGTACAAGACGCTTCATCACAATTGGTAGCAAATTTTTTAGAAATACAACCGGGACAACGCGTTGTTGACACTTGTGCAGGAGCAGGTGGAAAAAGCCTTCATCTGGCAGCATTAATGGAAAACAAAGGGCAGGTTATAGCTATGGATATCTATGACAACAAACTTAAAGAATTAAAAAGAAGAGCTCGTAGAGACGGAGCTCACAATATCGAAACCAGAGTTATCGAAAATACAAAAGACATTAAAAAATTACACGGTAAAGCAGATCGTGTTCTTATCGATGCCCCATGTAGTGGTTTGGGAGTCTTGAGACGAAACCCTGATGCTAAATGGAAATTGCAGCCTGAATTTTTAGATAAAATCAGAAAAACACAAACCGAGATATTAGAAAGTTACTCTAAAATAGTAAAACCAGGAGGAAAATTAGTGTATGCAACCTGCTCTATATTACCATCAGAAAATCAAGATCAGGTAAAGAATTTTCTTTCTAAAGAAACAGGAAAAGAGTTTACTTTTATTAAAGACAAAAAAATACTTTCGCACCAATCGGGATATGATGGGTTTTATATGGCATTATTAGAAAGAAAATCATAACTGAAAAAGGCTTCTTTTATTACTAAATTTCAGAACAACCCTACAAAATATATTTTCAAAAATATGTCTCGTTTTGAAACTAGCCATCAAAAATAAAGCTCTCTATAAGGGATTAAAAATTCAATATTTCCATTTTTTCACTGAAAACAGGGTATATCAAAGTATTTAAACAATTTAGTTTTGAACCCCTTCAATCTTTTAAAATAATACTAGAAAGTGAAAATAATTAATCCTCAAATGATTATATGGCTGATAATCCAGTTACTAATCGTGTTGTTTACTATGTATTCTCAAGAAAAAGAAAGTTTAATAATCTTCTGGATGACTCTTCCTTTTCTAATACTTAACTGTATCGCAATCCTTATCATATTATTAGGAAAACCAAAAACCGGCAGCATCTTATTTTTAATAGGAAGCGTTCTTTTTATACCAATAGGTCTGATTGGAGCAATAGGAGCACGTAAAATACTAAATAAAATAAAAGAAAAAAAATTTTTAGAAACACTTTAATATGGAGCCAACAAAAGACTTCTTTTTAAACAAAAAATTAGCTGACCAATACCTATACGTGGGGATAACAGCCTTAGTATTAGGTTCAATTTTTTTAGTTTTAATTGGCAACGCAACATTACTTGGAATAGGAATCTTATTTACGATAATAGGAGTACTAAATCAAAGTTTAAAAATAGTAAAGCTTTACCCACAATATTTAGAAGTAAAACTAGGGGTAATAGCTTCAAAAAAGTTAATAAAACATGATCAAATCACAGGTTTTTCTGTTGAAAAAAAGACGATGATATTAAATTACAATAATGAAAAAAATAAACCTAAAAAAGTTAAATTTCACACTAAAGCTTTTAAAGAAGAAGATATTATAGAATTAGATCAAGAATTAAAACAAAAAACAGATTTAGAACCTATTCATACCTTCATTCAAACAGATATAGAACAATAGATCATTTGTTTTCTTTTTTACCTAAGCAACTTATCATAAAATATTAATTATTGTTTAAAATTCAGTGAATAACTATATTATTCAACACTAATTTTATGCTAAACTTTAGTTATAAAATAGTAAATTTGCGGCTTAATAAAACAATCCAAATAAACGAAGTATGATCCACTTCTTCGGAAACCGAAACGAGAAAGTATTTGCAGTTCAAACAAACAATGAAATCTCTCCTGAAAACATAAAAAAATTGATCTGGTTATTTGGCAACCAACCTCAACTATCTGTAGCGTCTATCGACGCTTTTTTTGTTGGTCCGCGCGCAGCAATGATTACCCCTTGGAGTACCAACGCTGTAGAAATAACTCAGAACATGGGAATAGAAGGAATTATAAGAATAGAAGAGTTTCTATCCGTTCCTAAAGATCATACCAGTTTTGATCCTATGCTTTCTCAAAAATATAATGGTTTAGATCAAGAAATATATACTATTCATATAAAGCCAGAGCCTATTATAGAAATTGAGGATATAGCCACTTACAACTCTAACGAAGGTCTTGCTCTTAATAATGAAGAAATTGAATATCTGGAAGGAGTTAGCAAAAAGATAGGAAGAAAACTAACCGATTCTGAAGTATTTGGCTTTTCACAGGTAAATTCTGAGCACTGTCGTCATAAAATATTTAATGGCACATTTGTAATTGATGGAGAGGAACAACCTACTTCGCTCTTTAAACTAATCAAAAAAACATCAGAGACAAATCCAAATGATATTGTTTCTGCTTATAAAGATAATGTAGCCTTTATAAAAGGACCAAAAGTTACGCAGTTTGCTCCAAAAACCGCAGACAAGCCTGATTTTTATCAAGAAACCGAATTTAACAGTGTGATTTCCCTTAAGGCAGAAACACATAATTTTCCAACAACAGTAGAGCCTTTTAATGGTGCTGCAACAGGATCTGGTGGAGAAATAAGAGACAGACTTGCCGGAGGAAAAGGGTCTTTGCCCCTTGCTGGTACTGCCGTGTACATGACCTCTTACTCGCGTTTAGAAAATAACCGCCCTTGGGAGCAAGCCATGAAAGAAAGAGATTGGCTGTATCAAACCCCAATGGATATTTTGATAAAAGCATCTAATGGAGCATCTGATTTTGGAAATAAATTTGGACAACCTTTAATCACTGGTTCTGTGCTTACCTTCGAACATGAAGAGTATTTTGACAGGCTCAATATAAAACCCCGAAAACTTGGTTTTGACAAAGTTATCATGCAAGCTGGCGGGATTGGATATGGTAAAGCCGAACAAGCAATTAAAGCAGTACCCGAAAAAGGAGATAAAATTGTAATCCTAGGAGGAGAAAACTATCGAATCGGTATGGGAGGCGCAGCAGTATCCTCTGCAGATACAGGAGAATTTAGCAGTGGTATCGAATTAAATGCCATACAACGCTCTAATCCGGAAATGCAAAAGCGTGCCGCTAATGCCATTCGTGGTATGGTAGAAAGTGAAGAAAACACCATAGTTTCTATACACGACCACGGTGCAGGAGGACATCTTAACTGTCTTTCTGAACTAGTAGAAGAGACAGGAGGAAAAATCGACCTAGATGCATTGCCTGTAGGAGATCCTACCCTGTCTGCTAAAGAAATTATTGGTAACGAGTCTCAAGAACGCATGGGATTGGTTATTGGGAAAAAATCTATCGACACCCTGCAACGTATTGCAGAACGCGAGCGCTCGCCTATGTATCAGGTTGGAGAAGTTACCGGGGACCATAGATTTACTTTTGAATCTAAAACCAAAGGAGATAAACCAATGGATTTAGCTTTAGAAGATATGTTTGGTAGCTCCCCAAAAACTATAATGACCGATAATACGGTAGATCGTAATTATGACAAAATTACATATACCCCAGATAATTTTAGCGATTACTTAAATCAAGTTCTGCAATTAGAAGCTGTTGCTTGTAAAGATTGGTTAACCAACAAAGTAGACCGTTGTGTTGGAGGAAAAGTAGCAAAACAACAATGTGCCGGTCCTCTGCAATTACCACTAAATAATTGTGGTGTAATGGCTTTAGATTATAATAGTAAAGAAGGTGTTGCCACTAGTATAGGGCACTCCCCTATCTCTGGTTTGATTGATCCGGAAGCCGGTAGTAAAAATTCAATTGCTGAAGCTTTAACCAATATCATCTGGGCTCCTCTCAAAGATGGATTATCCTCAGTTTCTTTATCTGCAAACTGGATGTGGCCATGCAAAAATGAAGGAGAAGATGCCAGGTTATATAAAGCTGTAAAAGCCATTTCAGAGTTTGCTATAGATTTAGGAATTAATGTGCCAACCGGTAAAGATTCTTTATCCATGAAGCAAAAATATGCAAACGAAGAAGTTATTTCTCCCGGTACGGTAGTTATTTCTGCAGCTGCTAATTGTAACGATATCACCAAAATTATCGAACCCGTTTTACAAAAAAATGGTGGCGATATCTATTATATCAATTTATCTAAAGATGAATTTAAACTTGGTGGCTCTTCTTTTGGTCAAATTGTAAATGCTATCGGAAACGAAGCTCCTACAATTATTGATAATGAATATTTTGTAACAGTATTCAATACTATCCAAAGACTAATTTCTTTAGGTTTTATTTCAGCTGGGCACGATATCAGTTCAGGTGGGCTAATAACCACATTACTCGAAATGTGTTTTGCCGATAATGACCTAGGTGCTGATTTAGATTTAACCTCGTTAAACGAATCCGATAGTATAAAATTATTATTCTCTGAAAATAGTGGAATTGTATTTCAATCTAATAATGGACAGATTTTCCCGATCCTATATGAAAATGGTATAAACTGTGTAAAAATAGGAACGATAAACTCTGAAGGGGTTTTAAGAATTAAAAACCAAGACACAAAGCTAAATCTAAACATAGCTTCTTTACGTGATACCTGGTATAAAACTTCTTTCTTATTAGATCAAAAGCAAACGGCAAATAATTTAGCAAAAGATCGGTTTGAAAATTATGCAAACCAACCCCTGCACTACTCTTTCCCGTCTCATTTTACAGGAAAGAAACCAGTAATAGACACCACAAAACCAAGACCAAAAGCAGCAATCATACGCGAAAAAGGAAGTAATTCTGAACGCGAAATGGCAAATGCAATGTACTTGGCCGGTTTTGATGTTAAAGACGTGCACATGACCGATTTGATTTCTGGTCGGGAAACATTGGAAGATATTCAGTTTATAGGAGCCGTAGGAGGTTTTTCTAACAGTGATGTTTTGGGATCTGCAAAAGGATGGGCGGGAGCTTTTTTATATAACGAAAAAGCAAATACCGCCTTAAAAAACTTCTTTGACAGAGAAGACACTTTGTCTGTAGGTATCTGCAACGGTTGTCAATTATTCATGGAACTTGAAGTTATCAATCCGGACCATAAAACACATGGCAAACTATTACATAATAGTTCCCGCAAACACGAAAGCAACTTTACTTCGGTACATATTCAGGAAAATAATTCTGTAATGCTATCTACATTAACAGGAAGTACACTTGGAGTTTGGATCTCTCATGGAGAAGGAAAATTTAATCTTCCCCTTTCTGAAGAAAACTACAATATTGTCGCCAAATACGGTTACGAGGATTACCCTGCCAATCCAAATGGATCAGACTATAACACCGCTATGATGACCGATAAAACGGGCAGACATCTGGTTATGATGCCACATATAGAGCGTTCTATTTTTCAATGGAACTGGGCTTACTATCCTCAAGAAAGAAATGATGAAGTATCGCCTTGGATCGAAGCTTTTGTAAATGCCAGAAAATGGTTGGAAAAAAAATAATGTATAGATAACAATAAAGCTCTTTTTTAATAATTGATATGCAAAAGGAGGGCTTTTCAATACTTTTAATTTCTTAATTAAAGATATTATACCGGTACACTTTGAACTTACTCAAAAATGAAAATCAACTATTTTTTGGTCATGCAAAGAAGAAAAGTTGAACACAAGCGGATAAGAAAATTTTATTTCGGTAAACTCAAAGTGTAAATGGTATAACTACAAAATTATGGTTACTATCTGTAAAAATATGATTAAAATCATATTTCTTAAAGTTAAACACTAATATATTTACTAAATAAAAGATAAAAAGATCTTTTTATAATAAATTAAATCACTATAACTATGTTATCTAAAAAACAAGCGAAAAATTTCTTCTTAGGAGGAACATTGGTTACTTTTTTGGCATTTATTGGATTAACCATTTATTCTTTTAGTGAAGACCAAGATCAATCCAACTACACTAATATAACAGAACAGGTAGTACGAGGTAAACATTTATGGGAAACCAATAATTGTATGGGATGCCATACTCTTTTGGGAGAAGGGGGATATTATGCCCCAGAATTAACCAAAGTTTTGGATCGAAGAGGTGAAGGATATGTAAAAGCCGTATTAATGACTCCCGTTCCCTGGGCTCCAAATGGAAGAAAAATGGTTGCTTATGGTTTTTCTAAAGAAGAAGCAGATGATTTAATAGCTTTTTTTGATTGGATAGACGATATCGACCTTAATGGTTTTGATACCATTATATCTCCACTAGCCAAAGAAGAAAACTAATTAACATAAAAAGCACATATAATTATGAAATATAAATCTCAAAAAGTAGCCTATTGGTTTTTTGCCCTATCTATGCTGCTATTAATTTTACAAATTACCTATGGGTTTATTATGGGCTTTGCCCGTATTGGTATGGATGGGTTGCATGACTTTATTCCTTTTAATACAGCCAGAGCTGTACACACCAACTTATTAGTAGTTTGGTTACTATCAGGCTTTATGGGAGCAGCATATTATATTATACCCGAAGAGGCTCAACAAGAACTTGTTAATGTAAAACTTGCCTATATTCAGTTAATTTCGCTTGCATTAGTAGGCGTTACTGCTATTATAGGGTATCATTTTAACTGGTGGGAAGGACGTAAATTTTTAGAAATCCCCAGGCAATTGGATTTTCTGGTAGTTGCCAATGTGCTTCTGTTTTTAGGGCTAATATTAGCTACGCTTTTTAAAGGAAAACGAAGAACAACCACAGCATTAGTACTCTCTATGGGATTGTTGTTTGCAGCATTGTTATACCTTCCGGGAATGTTACCATTTGATAGTCAGGTTACAGACTCATTCTTTCGCTGGTGGGTAGTTCATTTATGGGTAGAAGGTGTATGGGAACTAATTATGGGAGGTATTCTTTCTTTTTTATTAATCAAGCTTACAGGGGTTGACAGAGAAGTTATAGAAAAATGGCTCTATGTAATTGTGGGGTTAACTTTCTTATCTGGTATTTTAGGTACAGGTCATCACTATTATTATATTGGGGTAAATAAAATATGGTTGGTAGTAGGAGGAATATTTTCGGCACTAGAACCTCTTGCTTTTTTGGCAATGGCACTTTTTGCAGTAAACATGTATCGAAAAGGAGAAAAAAAGCACCCTAATACTATTGCCTTATTCTGGACTATAGGATCTGCAATTGTATCTTTTGTAGGAGCTGGATTATTAGGTTTTGCACATACCTTACCACAAACCAATTTATACACTCACGGCACTTTGGTTACTGCAATGCATGGACACCTTGCCTTTTGGGGAGCATACGCAATGATAGTATTTGCTATTATTAGCTATTCCCTTCCTAATTTAACAGGTCGAAAATTATATAACAGTGCAAGAGGCAGAGCTTCATTCTGGATTGCAAATATAGGTATGATTGGTATGACAGTAGCTTTTGGGGTTGCAGGAGTCGCTCAGGTATATTTAGAACGCAAATTTAAAATGGAGTTCATGGTAGTGCAAAAAGAAATTAGTGTTCATTTTGTAGTATTAATTCTTTGTGCAACCCTGTTTACGATAGGGATTGTGTTGTATATAATTGACTTTATAAAACATGGGCGTCCTGATAATGAAGCAATAAAAATCATTGAAGAGTAGCCTGATAGTAAGTTTGGAAATGTTATTTATCGGGCAAGCCCTAAAGGCATTCAGCGCAAACTTTTTTTATATTTCAAGGTAATCCCAGGAGGATTAGCCCCGCAATATGGATTAGATCAGGGTCTAAAAAGTAAGTAATACACATCTGCATTTATCTTTGCTTCAGGATATGTGGTTGATATTATAATTAAAGTGATAGTGATATAGTTAATATTTTGGTTGATTTCAATTGTCATAAACACTAGCTTTTTAGACCTTCTTTAAAAATCAATACCCTTTAAGCAGGCTCGCAAGACATGCTAAAAAAACATCTTGTATTTGCCGCAAGCTGTGAGGGATCAAAAAATAAAATTATGGATGATTTAACAGGTCGTAATTTTTTTCCCAACGGAAAAAAAATAGAAATACCTAATACAACTATCAAAAAAATTGCAAATGCTCCTTTTTATAAACCAATAGCAAAAGAAGTAGAGGTTTTTGAACATGCTTATAAAAATAAATTACCAATCCTGTTAAAAGGGCCTACAGGAACCGGAAAAACCAGATTTATCGAATATATAGCATATCAATTAGAAAAAAAGCTAATTACTATTTCTTGTCATGAAGAAACTTCATCTACAGATTTGATAGGGCGCTATATTATCAAAGGAGCAGAAACAATATGGATAGATGGCCCTTTGACAAAAGCTGTAAAAGAAGGTGCTATAATTTATCTGGATGAAATTGCTGAAGCCCGACCAGACGTAATTGTAGCAATTCATGCATTAACAGATCACAGAAGAGAGTTATTTGTAGACAAATTGGGGAAAACCATAAAAGCACATCAGGATTTTATGTTGGTTGCATCCTTTAATCCGGGATATCAAAAAGGCTTTAAAGAACTTAAACCATCTACCAGACAACGATTTATTGCAATATCATTTCAATATCCTTCTCCCGGGATCGAATCAGAAATCATAAAAAATGAAACAGGTATAGAAGAAGCTGTAGCAAAAAAACTGGTTAATATTGCTAATAAAATAAGAAATCTTACCGAATTAGGATTAACAGAAACGGTTTCTACACGTTTATTGGTTGATGCCGCAAAATTGATACACTCTGGATTGCCCAAACGTCTTTCTGTAAAAGTAGCCGTAGTAGAACCACTTACAGACGATCCTGAAATAACAAATGCTCTAGCCGATTTATGTGATTTAATGATATAAACCACCACCTATGTTTGAACCAGATGAATATCTATACAGTAAAATAGTTCACTTTTTTAAAAAACGAAAAAAAAAGGCTCAGGAAAAAAAACAATATATTGTTAAATTAGAAAACATAAAGCCCCGGTTAACAATTCTGGCCCGTGCAATCACAGGAGAAACCATAGAAATTTTTGAAGCAGAACGAGAAGGAGGATATAAAAACAATAATTATTTCTTGCCTGCTTATTTTTCAGGGTTTATGACTACCGAGGAAAATGTTTTGTTTTACCTCTTCAGAACTGTTTATTTATCTGTTCAGAAAAACCTAGGATTCAATTTTGTCCCTACCGACAAATATACATTAGAAGATGCCCAAAATAAATCCAGGGAAACATCGGTTCAAGTCTTAAAAGAAGCTCAAAAACAATTTCCATTTGTAGATAATATATATCATAAATTAAAAACGTATTTTGAAATAATCCCCCACAAAGAAAAACAAGTTGACTATACTTTTATATATGGAAAATGGATGTGCAATGAGATTCCGTCAGAGCCAAAACAGGTATTAAAGAATTTTTCGCAAAAAGCACAAGAAGCAATTCAAAATGAAATACAAACCATACTGAAAGCTAATGCAGTAGAAGAGATTGTAAATATAGAAATAGATAAAAAGGCTCAGGAAGATTATGTGCTTACCCATAATTTTGAAAAAGTAGAAACCGCAGAGGAGTACGAAAGCGGGTGGCGTGATTTTGATGGAGATGATGATTTAGAAGAGCACGCCAATGCACTAGATGAATTAACCATGAAACATACCGTTAGGGCAGATGACCCTACACACTCTATATATCAGGCTAATTTTATCGAAAATACTACCATTTCTGAAAGTATAGAAACCGATACCAAAGGGTATCACATAAGTTATGATGAATGGGATTTTTCTAAACGAATATACAAACCTGATTTTTGTAAAGTATATCCAAAAAATCAAACAGAAACGGATGTAGCATATTACAAAAAAACAATACATAATAATGCTTCAACATTAACAGGATTACGTAAAATGTTGGTCTCGGTAAACAATAAATACCAACAGCAACGAAGACAAGTTCAGGGAGAAGAATTTGATTTGGATATGATTACCGATTTATTTACCGATATATATTCTGGGCACACACCCTCAGACAAAATTTACTTATCCAAACGAAAAAAGGAAAAAGACATTTCTATTTTGATTTTGCTGGATATTAGTTTATCCAGTGATGGATATGCTGCCGGAAACAAAGTAATTGATGTAGAAAAGCAAGTATCTATAATTTTTGGGGAAATTCTGGAAGAGTTTACCGTTGATTTTTCTATACAATGTTTTTATTCCAAAACCAGAAACTATTCCACCTATATAACTCTAAAAGGATTTGATGAAGATTGGAGCAAAGCCAAATACAAAATAGGGGCCGTATCTCCTTGTGGTTACACACGCATTGGTGCTGCTCTTAGACATTCTGGGGTATTACTGGATCAACGAAACACAAAAAACAAGTGGGTAATTCTTATTTCTGATGGAAAACCTAATGATTTTGACAAATATGAAGGCAAATATGGGATCAATGATGTAAAGCAAGCACTTCGGGAATTAAACCAAAGACAGATAAACTCGTATGCATTGGCTATTGAAGCACAAGCAAAATATTACTTACCACAAATGTTTGGACAAAATCATTATCAAATCCTGACTACTCCTGCAGAGCTTTTGCAATCACTGGCAAAACTGTATGAAAAAATAAAACATCAAAATTAACCGGTTGCATCTGGCGGTTCCTTCTTATACCATTTTTGTGGTAATAATTTTAACAGGACAGGCTTTTGTAGCTTGTTCACAAGCATCCAGAATAGTATTATCTGCCGATTTTATAGTAAAAAAACCCTTTTTTTCGGTAGCATGTAGTAAAACAGACTTCCCGTCTTTTTTGGACATCTGAAATTGCTCTGGAGCTAATTCTACACAATAATTACATCCTATACATTTGTTGCGTTGTAACGTTACGACCACCATTTATTATTGATTCTTTACTATTTTATACAGCTTATCTGATAACCTAATCCTAAAATCCAAAGGAATGGTACACAAATCTCCTTTTTGCGCTTTTTTTAATGGCTCATCATTTACAAGCATTTCTGTAAGTTTAAATTCTTTAGAACCAGTAGTAGGACCTGTAATTAGTATTGTATCTCCAACAGATAAATCGTACGCTTCAATTTTAAATTCACCAATTTTATTTTTAGGAAAATAATGCTGCCCTTTCCCTATATATACTTTTTTTTGAGTGGCTTTAGAACCATCAACATCGCTCCATTCCCCTAGTTTTTGACCTAAATAATATCCACTCCAGAAACCCCGATTGTACACTTTTTTTAACTGATCCATCCAATCAAGAACCTTTTCTTTGGTATATGCCCCTTCATAATAAGCATCAATAGCATCTCTATAAGTTTTAATTACGGTGGCTACATATTCAGGAGCTCTGCCCCTGCCTTCAATTTTCAATACTTTAACACCAGTATCAATTACCTGATCTAAAAAATCCAGCGTACATAAGTCTTTTGGAGACATCAAATATTCATTGTCTACTTCTATTTCAAAACCAGAATCCTGATCGATCACAGTATATTTTTTTCTGCAATTTTGTTTACAAGCCCCCCGGTTGGCAGATGAGTTATGAGAGTGGAGACTTAAGTAACATTTTCCGGATACTGCCATACACAATGCACCATGACCAAAAATCTCGATTTCTACCAGATTACCAGATGGTCCTTTGATTTGATCTTTTTCAATTTGTTCTGTTATCCTTTTTACCTGTCGCAAACTAAGTTCCCGACTCATTACCATGGTATCTGCAAACATGGCATAAAAACGAACCGTTTCTATGTTGGTAATATTGATCTGTGTAGAAATATGAATTTCTATGCCTATCTGCCGGGCATACGCTATAACTGCTTGATCCATAGCTATAACTGCTGTTATATTGGCTTTTTTTGCTGCATTCAGCAATGTTTTTATGATAGATAAATCATGATCGTAGATAATTGTATTAAGAGTAAGATAGGTGCGGATATTTTTTTTTACACATCTTTTTGTTATTTCGGTTAAATCATCAATAGTAAAATTAATACTTGCGCGAGCACGCATGTTTAGTTGTTCTACCCCAAAATATATAGAATCTGCTCCATTATCTATTGCCGCCTGCAGAGATTCAAAATTACCTGCAGGAGCCATTAATTCTATTTTTCCTGATGTTGTCATAATATTAAACTTGAAATATTTGGTGCTTAAAAACCTGTTTTTTATAAAAAAAATCTATTCTGATAGCTATATTTTTTCAATTTTGATGCGCACGTCTACGGCCGTAATAGTACTTTTTGTTCCTATTAAAGGATTGATATCCATTTCTGTAATTTCTGGAGCTGCTTCTACCAAGGCAGACAAACGCTGTATAATTTCTATAAACTGAAGCTCGTTAACCCCATCTTTTCCCCGGCTTCCTTGTAGCAATTTATATCCTCGTAAAGAGCTAATCATTTTTTGAGCTTCGGCAGCAGATATGGGACTTAATCCGGCAGCTACATCGTTCAGTATTTCAATAAAAATACCACCTAAGCCACATAAAATAGTATGATTAAACCCAGGTTCTTTTTTTACCCCTACAAATAGTTCTAAACCTGATAGCATGGGTTGCACCATAACAGCTATAGCATCATTGATGCTCATTAATATATCAAAATTTTTGGAAACCTCTTCTACAGTATTGACATTAAGGATAACCCCTTGTATATCAGATTTATGCAAAGGACCTACAACTTTCATTACCAAAGGAAAAGGAATCTGTGATATTTTAGAAAGGAGATCTTCTTTAGAATTTTCAATGATTTCTACAGATCCGGAAATTCCCGAAGCATTTATAATCAGAGTAGCATCTTCAGGAGTTAAATATCCATTATTAGCTTTATCAATAATGGTTCGTATTTTTTTATTATCTATTTTGGGTAGTTTTACATCGTTTATTGAGGGAGAGGATGTTTTGTATACCTCAGCCAAAGCTTTTCCCAAAACAACCTCATCCGGAAAATTAATATTTCCTTTAGACAAAAACGTTTTTATTTCTTTTTGGGCATTAATCACAGAAGGAAGTACAGGAAATATAGGTTTAGAACAAATATCAAGTTTTACACTTAGTACGTTATATACATTTTCTACATCAAACAAGCCAGGGCTTCCAAAAACGACCACCATAGCATCTATAAAATCAAACTTATGCTCGCAATAATCAATGATAATTCCTAATTGTTCTGCAGTTCCTGTAGCAAGAAAATCAATAGGATTACTCACCGATGAACCGGGGTGCAAGTAAGTTTCTAATTTTTTAGCATCTTCCCCTTCGATAGCGGGGATTTGTAAACCTCCATTAGAAAGTACATCTGCAAGCATAACAGCAGAGCCTCCTGCATGTGTAATAATTGCAATATTTTTTCCTTTAAGCTTTTTATATTTAAAAATAGAAGCCACGCTTAGTAATTCTTCTCTGCTACTGCAATACACGATTCCTGCTTTTTTAAAGAGCGCCCTGACCGTCATATCCGAACTGGCAATAGCGCCTGTATGAGACAAGGCTGCCCTGCTTCCCTCAGTAGTACTTCCTGCCTTGATTGCTGCAATTTTTACCCCTTTATTAATTAATGACGAAGCGTGTTTAAGTAATTTTTTCGGGTTTTTAATCGTCTCCAGATACAACAATTTTATAGAAGAATCTTTATCAGGGTTATAATGGATATCCATATATTCTAACACATCCTCTACCCCTGTTTGCGCTCCGTTACCAACCGAGTATACATTGGCAAACTGAACTCCCAGTAACATTCCCGCTTCCATAATAAATACGGCAGTTGCTCCGGATCCTGAAATTAAATCACATCCTTTAGAGTTGTATTCTGGAATTGGTGTTGTAAAAACACCTTTATAATTTTTATGAAGCACTCCTATACAATTAGGGCCAATCAAACAACCATTTACACTATTGATAATCTCTACTATTTCTTTTTCAATACGAGCTCCCGTTTCATCGGTTTCTCCAAAACCAGCAGAAATAATAATAAAAGCTTTAGTGTTTTTTTGATTTGCCAAAACTTTAATTGTTTCCAGGCAATATTTTGCAGGGATAGCCAGTATTGCCAAATCTGTATCTGGAATATCATTAACATTGGCATACGAAGCAATTCCTTGTACTTGTTGTTCTTTTGGGTTAACAATTCTTAGTTCTCCTTTATAATTGCCATCTATACAGTTTTTTACAATTTTTCCTCCTGGTTTTCTAATTGTATTCGATCCTCCTATAATAACGATGCTTTTGGGATCTGTTAATTGCTCGTTTATCATCCTGCTATATTTATAAAACGGGTAAAAGTAGGATAGCGCCACAATTTATTTAATGATATAAATCATACTTGCTCAAGAAGATTATTTATTGTAGTGGCAACAAAAGAAATTGTACCGGGAATCTGGTCGTATATCCAAAGGGGGCAATACTTTTTAACACACTTATAAAAACAGAACCGGCAACTATCTACTAACTCCTATAAAAAGAAACAGAAGCTACTTTTTGAAAAAAAACCAATACAAGTACTATAAATTAAGCGTATCAAAATCTTTTAAAGAAATAACGGTACCTTTTCTTTTGATTTCTTCTACAAGATGGTCTATAGTTTTATCTCTAAAATCTCGTAATAATTTTTGTTTAAAAGGAGAGACTGTGGCATGAACAGGGCAAGGATTTTTATCATCACATTTTGACAATCCCAAAAAACATTGATCGAATTTATCTGTTCCATCTATACTTTTTATAATATCCCAAACCGATTTTTTTCTGTTTTTTTTATCCAAAAAAAAGCCGCCATTTGGTCCTTTGGTAGAAGACACAAGTTTGGCCGTAGCAAGTTGCCGTAATAATTTGGCCAAAAAAGGTTGAGGGGTTTCTAGTTCCTCTGCAATTTTTTTCGCTCCTATTTTTTTGGTTTCATCACTGTGTATTGCCAAATAAAGTAGAGATCGTATTGCATACTTGCAAGCGTTAGACAGCATAAATATCGTTTATAAGCACCAAATATAATAAAAAGATATTTTTATCCTTAATTAGAACAATATTCTATGGGAAAACCTTATTGCCCAGCAGTTTTAATTATCTATATTATGACTTAAGTCATATTTATTAACACTTGATCCTTATATGTTTGTAATTCAAGAAAAACAATAAGAAAGTGAATTTAAAGGAAAAAATAAAAAAAATAAAAGCCGAAAAAAATGCAGTGATACTGGCCCATTATTATCAAAGACCAGAAATACAAGAAATGGCTGATTATGTAGGAGATAGCTTAGGATTGTCCCAAAAAGCAGCAGAAACAGATGCAGATATCATTGTTTTTGCAGGCGTGCATTTTATGGCAGAAACTGCAAAAATATTAAACCCAAAAAAAATAGTAGTACTTCCGGATTTAAACGCAGGATGCTCACTTGCAGATTCTTGCCCGCCTTATTTATTTAAAAACTTTATAGAAAAACATCCGGATCATATCGTAATCACCTATGTAAATTGCAGTGCAGAGATCAAAGCTATGACAGATATTGTTTGTACCTCATCCAATGCGCTAAAAATTGTAGAATCCATACCAAAAGACAGGCCTATAATTTTTGCGCCAGATAAAAATTTAGGGAAATATATTATGAAACAAACTGGCAGAGAAATGCTATTATGGGATGGTAGCTGTATAGTTCATGAAGCATTTTGTATAGATAAACTTGTAGAACTGCATAAAAAATACCCTGATGCAATAATTATTGCCCACCCTGAATCTGAAGAGCATATTTTGAAAACAGCGTCATATATTGGTTCTACTTCCGGAATGATAAATTATGTAAAAAAATATCCTCAAAAAAAATTTATAGTAGCTACAGAAGCAGGGATTTTACATAAAATGCAACAAGAAGTCCCGCATACGGTGCTAATTCCTGCTCCTGCCGAAGAAGATAATACCTGCGCATGCAGCGAATGCAGCTACATGAAAATAAATACACTACAAAAACTATATGATTGCTTATATAAGGAAAGCCCGCAAATAGATATTGACCCTGCGATTAGAGAAAAAGCATTAATTCCTATTCAGCGCATGTTAGAACTTTCTAAATGATTATCCATGACAGATACAAATTATTTGATTATAGGTTCTGGTATAGCAGGATTAACATTTGCTGTAAAAATAGCAGAGCATTTTACAGACAAAACCATTACTATAGTCACCAAAGCAAATGAAGATGAATCTAATACCAAATATGCCCAGGGAGGGGTCGCAGTAGTATTAGATGTTAAAGAAGATTCTTTTCAAAAGCATATAGATGATACCTTATTGGCTGGTGATGGCTTATGTAATAGCAAAGTAGTAGAGTTGGTTATCAAGGAAGGTCCCCTGCGTTTAAAAGAATTGATAGATTGGGGGGCTAATTTTGATAGTAACGATCAAGGTAATTTGGATTTGGGTAAAGAAGGGGGGCACTCCGAATATCGAGTGGTGCACCATAAAGATATAACAGGATATGAAGTAGAAAGAGCCTTATTATATCGTGTTCATCAATTACCAAATGTAACGATTTTGACACATCATTTTGCAATAGACTTAATCACAGAACACCATTTAAAAGTCTCTAACCCTCATAACCTTTCTTGTTACGGAGCATACGTATTGGATCAAAAATCGGGAAAAATAAAAACTATAAAAGCAGATAGTACTCTACTCGCTTCTGGAGGTATAGGTCGTGTGTACGGGCATACTACAAATCCGGTGATTGCTACCGGCGATGGGATAGCAATGGCATATCGGGCCAAGGCCTTGATAAAAGATATGGAGTTTATTCAATTTCATCCTACTGCTCTATACGATACCAAAGAAGAATCCTCTTTTTTGATATCTGAAGCAGTAAGAGGTTTTGGAGCATATTTACGCAATAAACGAGGACGTAGATTTATGCTGGACTATGATGACAGAGCAGAACTAGCTTCAAGAGATATTGTATCGCAAAGCATATATAATGAGCTTAAAAAATCAGGAGACACCCATGTTTTTTTGGATTGTACCCATTTGGATATAGAAAATTTCAAATCTCATTTCCCCAATATCTATAAAAAATGTTTGACATATCATATCGATATAGAAAAAGACTGGATTCCTGTAGTTCCTGCTTCTCATTACTTATGTGGCGGTATTGTAGTGGATCCCAAAGGAAGGACATCCATCACAAATTTATACGCCTGTGGAGAATGTTCCAGAACAGGATTACACGGGGCCAACAGATTAGCATCAAACTCTTTGTTAGAAGCCTTGGTGTATGCACATAATATATACAAATACCACGTAAAACATCCTCCACAATCAACTAAAATAACTATTCCGCAATGGAATGATGAAGGAACAGTTATTTCTGAAAAACACATTTTAATACAAAACAATATCAAACAATTGCAAGCTTTGATGCGGGATTATGCAGGTATAGTAAGAAGCAATAATCGGCTAATAAAAGCAATAGATCATTTGAACCTTATTTATAATGAAGTAAATCAACTATATAGAAAATCAAAGGTTAATACTGATTTATGTGAATTAAGAAATATGATTAATGTAGCACATTTAATTATTCATCAATCGTTGGAGCGAAAAGAAAACCGGGGGGGATATTACAATATAGATAATGAGATCACTACGACTTCAATAAATACAGAACACTAAAAGCGCAATAAAAATGGATAAACTAATAAAAGATAGTATTAATAAAGGAATTACATATCATAAATATAACAAGCTGATAGAGAAGCTTGTTATTAAAGAACAAACAACCGGAAAGGAACAGACAGATGTCCGAATAAACTTTACCAGGCTGAATGCCAGCAGAATGAAAAGATTAGATAAAACTATTGTACTTACAGAAACAGAAATTAATGCTTTCAAAAAAACATCTGAAAAACAAACATGGCTGATTCTTATAGAAAGTTGGTGTGCAGATGGGGCACAAACAATTCCTGTTCTTAATAAAATAGCAGAGGCAGTACCTAGTATCGATTTAAAAATAGTACTTAGAGATGAGAATATCGAGCTCATGAATCAATTTTTAACCAATGGAACTCAATCTATACCGAAACTCATTATTACAAATCCGCACAATCAAGTCTTACATGTCTGGGGACCTCGGTCAAAAGCTGCAACAGAATTGGTAACAGCATACAAAAAAGAACATGGCGAAATAGATGATATAGCTAAAAAAAATCTTCAAATCTGGTACAATAAAGATAAAGGGAAATCAATAATAAAAGATTTATTAGAGCTACACTAACTGCCTATATAACCAATGCGAAAGTAGTAGGCTTTTCATATTTATTATTTTTTCACACAAACCATGGCAAGTCTTTAAGTGAAAAAACCTGAAAATGTAAAAGCTGGAAGTATAAAGTATACAGCAAGCCTAAAGGACTCCTCTATGAGTGATATCTATATCAAATCTGCACACACCTTTATTTTTCTTGCAGAATTAACAACATCAAAGCAAGCCCGAGAGGTATGCTCCCAAAAACATATTCCAAATTTAACACAAATAACTTATAATCAATACATTAACAAAAAATTAAAATTATAATTAATATTATTTTTTATAAAGAATGACAAATATCATATATCAATAGGCGTCAAATATGCATTTTTGTATAAAAGATAAAAAGGTCTTTTAATATTTAATAAAAATCATTACTACAATGGATACTAAATTTAAAAAGCTAAGTATACCGGCATTAGGTCTACTACTACTCTTAGGAATTTCTTCTTGTTTCAAAGAAAAGGGTGAAACAAAAAACTATTACAGTCCAGAAACTATTCCTGTTGATAGTGAAATGATTGCCGAATTAACATCTCCCCCAAATGTTCCTAAACCTACTGGAAAAAGGAAAGCAAAAAAGCTTATTGTAAACATGGAAATATTGGAAAAAGAAGGAGAAATGACCGATGGAGTAAAATATATATACTGGACCTTTGGCGGATCGGTTCCCGGAAGTTTTATACGAACCAAAATTGGTGATGAAGTAGAATTTCATTTAAAAAACCACCCTGATAACAAACTACCTCATAATATAGACCTGCATGCAGTTACAGGACCAGGAGGAGGTGCTACATCTTCTTTTATATCTCCCGGGCATGAGGCAAAATTTTCATTTAAAGTGATTAATCCCGGACTGTATGTATATCACTGTGCCACTGCGCCTGTGGGAATGCATATAGCAAACGGTATGTATGGGCTGATCCTGGTAGAACCAGAAGAAGGTTTGCCCGATGTAGACAAAGAGTACTACGTTATGCAAGGTGATTTTTATACCAAAGGAGAAAACGGTGATAGAGGATTACAGCCTTTTGATATGAAAAAAGCAGTAGATGAAGATGCGGATTACGTAGTTTTTAATGGTAAAGTAGGATCATTAACCGGGGATAATGCAATCACAGCCAATGTAGGAGAAACGGTACGTCTGTATGTTGGAAATGGAGGTCCCAACTTAGTATCCTCTTTTCATGTAATCGGCGAAATATTTGACACAGTACACGTTGAAGGAGGTGATTTTATTAATAAAAATGTACAAACTACCTTAATTCCCGCAGGTGGTGCTGCCATAGTAGAATTTAAAGTAGATGTCCCCGGAACTTTTATTCTGGTAGATCACTCTATTTTTAGAGCATTCAACAAAGGGGCTCTCGGGATGCTTAAAGTACAAGGAGAAGAAAATAAAACCATCTACTCAGGAAAACAAGAAGAAGGTATTTATCAACCAGAAGGAGGAGGAATCCAGGAAATGCCATCAGAAAAAGGTGTGGCAGATGCGAAAACCACTACTACTTTTAAAGAAAAAATGGAGTATGGTAAAGACAGGTATATGCAAACCTGCTTTGCTTGCCATCAAGCCGAAGGGCAAGGAATACCTAATGCCTTCCCCCCGTTGGCAAAATCTGATTACCTAAATGCTGATATAAACCGTGCCATCGATATTGTATTGCATGGAAAAACAGGTGAAATCACAGTAAACGGAGAAAAATATAATAGTGTAATGACCAAGCAAGATTTAACAGACGAAGAAGTAGCTAATGTTCTTACATATATATATAATAGTTGGGGAAATTCTAAAAAAGAAGTTACTCCGGAAATGGTAGCCAGCAGAAGAAATATTCACTAAACCAAAAAGAAACAAATGAACCCTTTATTAAAAACAATATCCCTTCTTATTCTTTGCTTTGCATTAACACATAATGTAGTTGCACAAAACCAGGATATGGTTATTGTTAAAGGGGGAGTATATATTCCTTTGTACGGGATAGATTCAACCGCAATAAAAATAGATTCCTTTTTAATGGATATCTATCCCGTATCTAATTCCATGTTTTCAATATTTCTACAAAAATATCCTGAATGGAAGCGAAATACAGTAAAAAGGTTATTTGCAGATAAAAACTATTTGATGTTATGGGAAACAAATGACAATCCGGGAAACCTGCTACTCCCCAATGCCCCGGTAACCAACGTTTCCTGGTTTGCTGCAAAAAAATATTGTGAATGTCTGGGCAAAAGACTACCAACCGTAGATGAATGGGAATATGCAGCTATGGCTGATGAACATACCGCAGATGCCAGAAAAAAAGAAACTTATAATCAATATATACTGGATTGGTATGAATCCCCAAAATCTTTTAATAATGTAATAGGATCAACATTCAAAAACTATTGGGGTATATACGATTTGCACGGATTGGTCTGGGAATGGACCATGGATTTTAATTCTGTGCTTATCTCGGGAGAATCTCGTAAAGATGTAGATAAAGACAGTAACCTGTTTTGTGGCAGTGCCGCAGTAGGTGCATCTGATTTGATGAACTATGCCGCATTTATGAGATATGCATTCAGAGGAAGTGTAAAAGCCCGGTATGCAATAAAAAATTTAGGGTTCAGATGCGCCAAAGATTTATAAACCGTGCACAAACAACGCTGTTAAATTACATAAAAATGAAAAATAAAATTGCACTACTATTAGTAGTAATACTGTCCTGTTCTTGTATGCAAGAAAAAAAGCAAGAAGAACCTATTGCCATAAAAACAGAAAAAAAGAATCAACCTATTTCTGAGCTATCGATCTATAACCTCCCATCGGTTTGGACAACACAACATAATAACGAAATCGAGCTTAAAGAGTTAAAAGGAAACGTTTTGGTAATGGTAATGATCTATACATCTTGCAAAGCTGCCTGCCCCAGGTTGGTTGCCGATATGAGAAGTATCGAAGCCCAAATACCCGAAACCAAAAAGAAAAATGTAAAACTAATCCTGGTAAGTATTGATCCGGAAACAGATACCCCAAAACGTTTAAAAAAATTCTCTGTAGAAAATGATATGGATTCAGATTCGTGGATATTTCTTAGAGGATCCAAAGAAGATACCCAAGAATTTGCAGCAGTATTAGCTGTAAACTATAAAAAAATATCCCCAATGGATTTTTCTCACTCTAATATCATAAGTGTTTTTGATCAAAAAGGAGAGTTGGTACACCAACAAGAAGGTTTGGGAGTAAATAACAAAGAAACAGTTGCAAAAATTATAGAACTAGCACATTAATGTATAAAAGAAGAAAAAAATGACTATCTCAGAACATAAAACAGTAGCAGAAATTGTAACCGAAAACATCAAAACCGCGCATATTTTTAAAAAATATGGTATTGATTTTTGTTGTGGTGGAGGTGTATCTGTCAAAAATGCTTGTATAGATAAAAATGTTGACTATAAGATTTTAGAAAAAGAATTATCCTCGGTTAATCTGGATATTAAAAATGCATACGATTATAATAGTTGGGATCTAAATTTTCTGATTCACCATATTGTTAACATTCATCATAAATATGTTGAAGAAAACATCCCATTATTGTTGCAATACACTAACAGGGTGGCAAAAGTTCATGGAGCTCATTATAGTGAAGTAGTAGCTATAGAAGCATTATTTGCTGAAGTTGCTCAGGAACTATCTTCCCACATGAAAAAAGAAGAAAATGTTCTTTTTCCGTATATAACAGAATTGATCAATGCCGAAAAGAACGACACTGCCCTACCACTATCTCATTTTGGAACTATCAAAAACCCTATACAGATGATGGAGTATGAACATGAAAATGCCGGAGATATTTTTAAAAAAATAGCACAATTAAGTAATAATTATACTCCGCCAGAAGGAGCTTGTAATACCTTTAAAGCATTATATTCAAAACTAGATGAATTTGAACAGGATTTGCACCATCATATACACTTAGAAAATAATATTCTTCATCCTAAAGCAATAAAATTAGAACAGAAAATGAAATCTTGATCCAAATACCATTCAACACAGGTCGAACTGAGATCAATAAACAAAAAAAGTTTTTAATTCAATATAAAGAGCTATCCTATTGCAAAAAGGTGGCTCTTTTTACCTTCTATAACAAAAAAAATAAAAAGAAATCTTCTTAACCATATAAAACAAAGAGGTCTGTACCAAAATATTCGCTTTATTTGTATTGGTTTCTATTTTACAGATGGTATATCTTAAAAAACATATCCATATTGCATTAGGATACTTCCTTATCATTGCCTTGTTAGGATTAATATTAAGGCTATTTACTGTTATGGTAATTCCTGCAAATTACAAATATATTGTACATGCACATTCTCATATCGCCTTATTGGGATGGGCATATACTGCATTAACCACATTGATTTACAAAATTTACCTGGCAAAAAAAGAAATTTCAAGAACTTATAAAATTATATTCTGTAGCACACAAGTAACCATAATCGGTATGCTTGTTACATTCCCTTTTACAGGATATGCCCTGTTTTCAATTATCTTTTCTACCTTATTCTTACTCACCTCCTATTGGTTTGTTTGGTTCTTTATTACCCATACTACCAAAAAACAAAAAAGTACCCTTTCGTACATCTATATTCGTACTTCTCTCTATTACATGGTATTATCCAGTATTGGTCCGTGGGCTTTGGGAGCTATTATGAATACTTTGGGAAATACTTCTATCTGGTATAAAATCGCTATCTATTTTTATCTTCATTTTCAATATAACGGTTGGTATACCATAGCTCTGTTTGGTGTGTTTTTTTATATACTCGAACAAAACAACCTTCTCATTTCCAAAATAAAATCAAAAAAATTATACTTCGCTCTACAAACAGGAATCTTATTTTCTTTCTTTTTATCTGTTTTATGGGCAGAACCTCATCCTGTTTTTTATATACTTGGGGGAGCCGGCGCTATATTTCAAATCATAGCATATTACATTGTAGTAAAAATTGGTTTAGAATATCAATTCATATTATATAAACATCTTACCTGTATAGAAAAAACACTTCTTAAAATAGTATTGGTTCTTTTGGGGTTTAAAATTGCATTGCAGGCAATCTCTGCCATTCCTTATTTTTCTAAACTGGCCTATAGCATCCCGGATTTTGTGATAGGGTACCTTCATCTAACTTTTCTTGGAGTCGTAAGCTTGTGTATTTTTGCTTTTCTTGGCCATCTACAGCTACTTAGGCTATCCAAAGTTTCAGTACTACTATTTCTTATAGGTTTTTTTGGGTCAGAACTCCTTATTATATACAAGGGATTAGCCACTTGGTTACAATTTTCTTTATTTCCATACTACTTCATATCCCTGGCAGTTATATCTAGTTTTATGATAATCGCTATACTTCATCTGCTACTCTGTCAAACAAAACCAAAGCACTTATTAATTCGTACAAAAACAGCAAAAAAATAATAAAAGACTATTTTATCCTTAATTATGATTTTAATCATATTTTAAAAAAAGAATAGCTTATACATTTGCTCTTTAATCTAATATACCCTTGCCTGTACAAATTTTAATAACAAGGGTATCTATAGCTAATTTTATACAATAAACAGATGAACAAATTTGGTAAAATCATTGTCTTGTTAAACATCCTTGTATTACTAAGCTGCGGAGGCAAACAAGAAAAAAAAGAACAAATAACGATAGGAAAAAAGAGCGCTACAGAGCAATCCGAATCTGAAAAACCCAAGGTTGTGACCACAACTCCTGCTTCAACAAAAATAGATCTGGAAAGCAAAGGGATTGGTCCGGTCACATCTGTAGAACTGCCTGCAGAGATAGATCAAACAATGGCTCTAAAAGGGCAGGATATATTTAAAAAAATGTGCATGGCCTGCCATAAACCTACACAAAAATTTATTGGCCCTGCTCCTGCCGGAATATTAAACCGAAGATCTCCTGAGTGGGTTATGAATATGATCCTGAACCCGACAGAAATGGTAGAAAAGGATCCATTGGCAAAAGAATTATTGATGGAGTTTAACGGTTCGCCAATGGCAAACCAAGGTTTAACACAAGAAGATGCCAGAGCTGTGTTGGAGTATTTTAGAACACTATAACACCATAATCATGAAGCCTGTATTATTTATATACGCATTAATAACTTTTGCCTTTATTGGATGTAAAGATAAAAACCTGCAAAAAGAAACTTTGACAGCACCAAAAGAAGTTAAAGAATTACAGAACACACAGGGTCAAGCGTTTATAAAAGATGATGAAGCTATCCCCAATGTATTAAACATTGCTATTGGCTCTAAGGATCATACTATATTGGTTGCTGCGGTGCAAGCCGCAGAGTTAGAAAACGCTTTGGTAAACGCCGGACCCTTAATGGTTTTTGCCCCTACCGATGATGCCTTTAATGCTTTGCCAAAGGGTACCCTTGAAACTTTGCTTAAACCAGAAAACAAAGCACAATTGGCACATATCCTCAAAAATCATGTTACCCCCGGTAATTACACCAAAGATTTTTTAAAAAAATTTAAAAAATTAGGACAAGCCAATAATACTTATATACCTGTAGATGTAAAAGGAGAAGATGTCTACATAGGAGGAGCTAAAATCCTGGCTAGTATAAAGGCAGGAAATGGTATTGTACATCTGGTAGATAAAGTTATTCTTCCAACTAACTAAATTTGAAAAAAGTCATGAAAAAATCATATAATCTATTTTTCCTTTTAATGGCTACCACCCTTATGGTAACCAATTGCACCAAGACCGGTTCTACATCAGAAAGAAGTGGGGCCCTTAATTCTTCGGCAGCAGAAAAAGTATATGTAGCACCTGGAGAACACGATGAGTTTTATGCTTTTATCTCTGGTGGTTTTAGTGGTCAGTTATCGGTATATGGGCTTCCTTCGGGGAGATTGTTTAAAATAATCCCGGTATTCTCACAAGACGCAGAAAAAGCATGGGGATATAATGAAGAGACCAAGCCTATGCTTAATACCTCCTATGGTTTTATTCCATGGGATGACTCTCATCACCCTGATATTTCGCAAACAGCAGGTGAAATCGATGGCAGATACGTATTTATTAATGCTAATAATACCCCACGTATTGCAAAAATAGATCTTACTACTTTTGAAACTACAGAGATTATCGAAATCCCTAATAGTGCAGGTAATCATAGCTCGTCATTTGTAACAGAAAACTCAGAATATGTCGTGGCCGGAACCCGATTTTCTGTACCTGTGCCTCAAAAAGATATACCTATCAAAGAATATAAAGGCAACTTTAAGGGCGCTTTATCATTTATAAGTATAGCACCTACAGACGGGGCAATGAATCTGGAGTTTCAAATTTTAATGCCTGGTTTTAATTACGACTTATCACACCCCGGTCGTGGTAAATCCCACGGATGGTTCTTTTTTACTACCTATAATACAGAAGAAGCCAATACATTGCTAGAGGTAAATGCTTCGCAAAACGACAAAGATTTTATTGCTGCTGTAAACTGGAAAAAAGCAGAAGAATATATCAAAGCGGGAAAATTTAAAACCGTCCCTGCAAATTATGCGCATAATGTATATGATGAGCATACCCATACCGCCACCTCTACTATGAAAAAAGAGGTTAAGATATTAGATCCGGCAGAATGCCCCGGATTAGTATATCTGCTGCCAACGCCAAAATCCCCCCACGGGTGTGATGTAGACCCCAGTGGAGAATATATTGTGGGCAACGGTAAATTATCTGCTAATCTTACTGTGCATTCGTTTACAAAAATGATGTCTGCTATCGAAAACAATAAAATAGACGGAGAAGCGTATGGTATCCCGATTCTTAAATTTGAAGATGTACTGGCAGGAGTCGTAGAACAGCCCGGGTTAGGCCCTTTACACACAGAGTTTGACGGAAAAGGAAATGCATATACTACCTTCTTTATTTCTTCTGAAGTTGTAAAATGGAAATTAGAAACCTGGGAAGTAATAGATAGAAAACCTACCTACTACTCTGTTGGACATTTAATGATCCCGGGAGGAAACTCTGCAAAACCATTTGGCAAGTATGTATTAGCAATGAACAAGATTACCAAGGATAGATATTTACCAACAGGGCCAGAGGTTACCCAATCTGCACAATTGTATGACATTACCGGAGAAAAAATGGAGTTATTATTAGATTTTCCTACCGTAGGAGAACCCCATTATGCAGCCGGATGCCCCGCAGATCTTATAAAACCAAAATCAAAAAAAATCTTTAAGCTCGAAGAAAACAAGCATAAATATGCTGCCAAATCTGATGAGGACACCAAAGTGGTACGAGAAGGAAATGAAGTTCATGTATATATGACTATGATAAGAAGCCACTTTTCTCCGGATAATATCGAAGGTATTAAAGTTGGTGACAAAGTATATTTTCATATCACCAATTTAGAGCAAGATTATGATGTCCCTCACGGTGTTAGTATGATTGGGGCAAATACCTCTGAGCTGTTGATTATGCCCGGACAGACAGAAACTTTTGTCTGGTATCCGGAGCAAGTAGGAGTCTGGCCTTTCTATTGTACAGATTTTTGTTCTGCACTACATCAAGAAATGCAAGGATATGTAAGAGTATCTCCAAAGGATTCAGATATTGCGTTGAGCTGGTCTTTGGGAGAAGATTAAACCCAATAATTAACACTATAAAGCGGGTGATATTAATATACCATCCGCTTTTAAAACCTTATTGGCATGCAAAAATCAAAATTAATTATGATTCTGGGAGCGCTATTAATAATAGCATTATTTATGTTTCCTTTATGGAACATCACTCTGGAAGCCCCCCAATACCCTACTCCATTAGGAATGGATATCTATATCAATGATTTTAGTGATACACATCCGCATGATATCAAAAACATCAACCTGATGAATCATTATGTAGGTATGCAGTATATTCCTGAAACTATCCCGGAGTTTAAAATTTTTCCCTGGGTTATTGGTATCATGGCTGCATTGGGAGTTTGTATTGGCCTTTTTGCAAATTACAAATGGTACTTAGGATGGTTTGCCCTCATGTCTGTTCTTGCCGCAGCTGGTATTTATGATTTTTATCTATGGGAACATGATTACGGGCATAACTTAGATCCCAAAGCTATTCTTAAGTTTACCAATCCCGATGGTACGGTTATGGGATTTCAACCCCCATTATTTGGTTCTAAAGATATCCTTAATTTCAAAGCACATTCCTACCCCCAAACAGGTTCTTATTTTTTGGCCCTTGGTATGGCACTCACCTTTATAGCTTATATATTAGGAAAAAAAGAAAGCAGAAAACATATATTCATTTCAAAAAATAAAATGAAATCTATATTTACCCTATTTGGCCTTGCACTGGTATTTATTTCTTGTAACACAGGACCAACAGCTATTGATTACGGGATCGATGGTTGTCATTATTGTGAAATGACCATTGTTGATAAATTACATGCCGCAGAAATAGTCACCAAAAAAGGGAAAGTATATAAATTTGATGCTACCGAGTGCATGATTAACAATCTAAAAGATATAGATACCACCACAATCGACATTTACCTCTCTACCGATTATAACGACCCAAAAACATTAACCGATGCTACCAAAGCAACTTTTTTAATCAGTAAAGAAATTCCAAGTCCTATGGGTGCCTATCTTTCTGCTTTTAAACATAAAGAAGATGCCCTAATCAAACAAAAAGAAAAAGGTGGTAAACTATATACCTGGCATGAACTATTAGCAAAAATCAATTATTCTGGTCAAAGCAAACCTTAAAAGGCTTTGCAAAAAATTTTTCTTTTATTTCGAGATAACCCCCTTAATATAGCATTAAACCCTTCAATGCGGGTTAAACAAATAAAACTAATACAATTATGGGATTAAAATGGATCATATTTATACATATTATCTCTGCTACTATATGGACAGGCGGGCACTTGATACTATCCCTGGCATATCTGCCAAAAGCAATAAAGCACAATGATTTTGGTATTATCGAATCGTTTGAGTCTAAGTATGAATCTATTGGTATACCCTCTCTTGTTATATTGGTGATCACCGGCATATATATCACAACGGTATATGCGCCTGGCTTGTTGGATTTTGATTTTAGCGATCATTATACCAAACATATAACCATAAAACTGGGGCTGCTGCTATGTACGATCGCTTTGGCTATTCATGCCCGATTCTTTTTGATCCCAAAAAGGAAACTCAAACCACTTGCCTTTCATATTATTGCCGTAACAATAATCTCTGTACTCTTTGTCTTTACAGGATTCAGTGCACGTAGCGGAGGGCTTTTATAAATAACAAACTACCAGATGTACAAAAGGTGTAAAAAGTTTTTTTTTACTATAATCATTATAGGAATACATGTTACTGCTACGTATGGTAATATCTTAACCGTATGCAAAACCTGTACCCATAAATCTATAATCCAAACCGTAAAAGCATCTATTGCTCATGATACTATTATAATACAAAAGGGTATATACAAAGAATATAATATACTTATTGACAAACCCTTAACTATTATAGGAAATAATTACCCTACTATAGACGGGGAACGGCAGGGAGAAATTATTACTATTGTATCTGACCATGTTACCATAGATGGATTATTTATCATTAATGTAGGTACCAGCTATACCGAAGACTATGCAGCTATAAGAGTAAAAAAAAGCAAAAATTTTGTGATCCAAAATGTGGTACTCGAAAAATTGTTCTTTGGTATTTATCTTGAAAAAGCAAGAAATGGTAAAATCTACCATAACAAAATTATTGGTGATGCCATAGAAGAGTACAACTCTGGCAATGGAATCCAGTTATGGTACAGTAAAAATATCACAATAGAACATAATTTTGTACAAAGAGTGCGGGATGGGATTTACCTCGAATTTTCTGACGATTGCAGCATTATAAACAACGTTAGTTCTCATAATATACGATACGGACTTCATTTTATGTTTTCTAATAACGATATATACAAAGACAATACCTTCGAAAAAAATGGTGCTGGTGTAGCTGTTATGTTTTCTAAAAAGATAAAAATGTACCATAATATTTTTAAAGAAAACTGGGGTTCTGCATCTTATGGAATGTTGCTAAAAGAAATAAACGATGCAGAGATTGCAGAAAACACTTTCGAGCAAAATACTATTGGCATTAATATCGAAGGGTCTAACCGCATACAATACAACAAAAACAACTTTATCAATAACGGGTGGGCCATAAAAGTTCGTGGTGCTTGCTATACCAATACTTTTGTGCAAAATAATTTTTTAAACAACTCTTTTGATATTTCTTATAACAGTAAGCTAAACGACAATATATTTGATCGTAATTATTGGAGCAAATATACCGGCTATGATTTAAACAAAGACGGTATCGGGGATGTCCCTTATCGTCCGGTAAAATTATTTTCGTATATCGTAAACCGTACTCCCGAAACCATTATCTTATTGCGTAGCCTGTTTATCGATCTTATCGATTTTTCTGAAAAAGTATCCCCTGTATTTACACCCGACAAATTATTGGATCATCACCCTTTAATACATAAAATAGAATGGTAACTATAGAGAACCTGCACAAAACGTTTCAAAAAAACAAAGTATTAACCGGGGTGGATCTTACTATAAACAACGGTGGTATCTTTGCTATACTTGGTCCTAACGGATCTGGAAAAACCACCTTGATAAAAAGTATACTTGGCATGGTAGTCCCTACACAGGGATCCATTTGGATTATGGGCGAAAACATTAAAAATAACTGGCAATACCGAAAAAAAATCGACTACCTGCCCCAGATTGCCAATTTTCCCAATAACCTTAAAGTAAAAGAGCTTTTTAAAATGATCAAGGATATAAGAGGTTATACCAATGCCGATCAGGAGCTCATAGAACTTTTTAAACTAGCTCCTTTTTTAAACAAAAAACTAGGCAATCTTTCTGGCGGCACCAAACAAAAGGTAAATATTGTGCTCACTTTTATGTTTAACAGCCCCATCCTTATCCTTGACGAACCTACAGCCGGACTGGACCCCATTTCATTGATCCGATTAAAAGAACTGATCAGAAAAGAAAAAACCAACGGAAAAACCATTTTGATTACCTCACATATTATGAGTTTTGTGGAAGAGATTTCTGATGAAATTGTATTCCTGTTAGAAGGAAAAATATATTTCAGAGGGAACATAGCAAAGCTAAAAGCTCAAACCAAACAATCTGATTTTGAATATGCCATTGCATCTATATTAAAAAACAGTTATGCTTAAAATATTAAAATATAGTTTTTATGATTTAATGCGCAGCCGCTGGAGTTATGTCTATTTTTTATTCTATCTGCTATTGGGCACCGTATTGCTTTTTCTTAATAATGATCTGTCTAAAGCCATTATTACACTTATGAATGTAATCATTGTTCTCGTACCCCTTATAGGAACCATTTTTGGGGTCATGTACTATTATAATTCTAAAGAATTTACCGAACTATTACTGGCACAACCCCTAAAAAGGAACTCCATATTTTTGGGGCAATACCTTGGAGTATCCCTATCGCTTACCATGAGTCTGGTTCTGGGTATTGGGATTCCGTTTATTGTATATGGGATTTTTAAATCTGATAGTATCTGGAATTTTTCTGTGCTGCTTACCACAGGAGCGTTCCTTACCTTTATTTTTACCGCTATAGCTTTTAACATATCTCTTTCTAACGAGAACAAAATTAAAGGATTTGGGTATGCCGTATTATTATGGCTTTTTTTGGCAATTATCTATGATGGTATTTTCTTGATGTCCTTAATATTTTTTGAAGATTATCCGCTAGACAAATTATCCCTATTTGGCACAATGTTAAACCCTATAGACCTGTCCCGAACCCTGATTTTATTAAAACTGGATATCTCGGCATTATTAGGATATACAGGAGCAGTTTTTAAAAAATTCTTTGGTACTGGTTTAGGGTTAGTCGTTTCATTGCTTATGTTGTTGGTTTGGATTATGATCCCAATACTCAGGATTATAATAAAATCCAAAAAGAAAGACTTTTAACCCGTAGCTCAAACCCTAATTAAAAGCTCCCAAAGGCACGTTTTATCCACTACAAACCTTTCTGAAAGAGGTTGGGATCCCATACCACCATGGTAGTACCTCTTTATCCAGATACTACCAACCCCTAATGTGTAGAACTAAAAAAACCGTTCATTATCTATTGAAAATGAACGGTTTGTACTGGTCGGGATGACAGGATTTGAACCTGCGACCACACGGCCCCCAGCCGTGTACGCTAACCGGACTGCGCCACATCCCGAAAAAATAAGAGTGCAAATATAATAATCTTATGATTAAATCGAAGAATTATTATTCTGTTCTAGAATTTTTATCATTTTAAATGACTTTAATAAATGAAAAAGTCCTGGCAAAATTACGGATCCCCCAATTATAAGAGATATCCCCAATGCTTTAATAACGCTATCTGGTGCTATATTTTCTATCAAACTCACACTACTGTTGGTTGTTATTATAATGTCTGGAAAATGAGCAACCAAAGCTGCTAATAAAATTAAAAAAACTTGTGCACCTGCCAAAGACCTGCTCCATACTGTATTTCCATTTTTGATCATTCTTCTTAAAGGGTACAATAATACTCCCGAAAGCGCAACAGCTATAATTGCAAAAGGATTTTTTATAAAATCCTCTACAAACACGTTTCCAGAGATGTATCCATACCCAAAAGTTATTATTCCGGTAAGCACTACAGTTATAGTAGCAATAATAGATTTTCTTACATAAATCCTTACATTTTCCCCCACAGATTCTCCTATTAATAAAACAGAGGATAAAAATGCACAGAGGGCAGCAAAAAATAACCCCACCAATATACTAAACAAGTTACACCAAGGCATTATAAAGGCTTGGTAAAAAGTTAAGGTACTTATATCCTCTGTAATATTAATTTTACCACTAATCAATGCCCCAAATACAATTCCTAAAAATATGGGGGTAATTAAACTGGATACCATAAACATACCATCATACAGTTTTTGAGAATTATCTATAACAGCGTCGTAATGTCTAAAAACAAAAGCTACCCCTCTTAATGTTACCCCTAGCAAAACAATAGTTAAAGGAATATGTAAATGCACTACCATAATATTATAATACACAGGAAATGCTATCCATAAGATTACTATTAAAATGATGATCCAAATATGGTTCGCTTCCCATACTGGTCCCATTACACGATAGATTGTTTTTTTTGTGATTTTTTGATTTTCTTCTGAAGAAAAAAGTTCTACAATACCGGCCCCATAATCAGCTCCTCCCAAAAGCACATAAAGATACAGAGAGAATATCAAAAAAAATAATACCACATACAACATATTCTAAGAATTTGAATTATTTAAAACTTTTATCTGTCTAATCATCAACCATGTAACCGCTACAGACAAAGACAGGTATACTATTATATACATATAAAAGCTGAACACGATACCCGGCATTGGTGTTACTGCATCTTTCGTTTTCATTATTTTATGAATAATCCAGGGTTGCCTCCCAACCTCTGTAACTATCCATCCTGCTTCTAAAGCTATAAACCCCAAAGGAGCCAATAGCACAAACAACAACCAGTACTTTTTATTGTTAAACCACTTTTTCTTTTTTAATGAAATAAAATAAAATAATCCTGCAAAAAGCAATAACGTACCTATGCCTACCATAATTTGAAATGCATAGTGTACTATTGGAACATTTGGACGTTCCTCTTCAGGAAAATCATTTAGTCCTTTTACTTCGGCATCAAAATCTGCAAAAGCCAGAAAAGATAACATCCCCGGAATAGCTATTTTATAATTTACTTCTTGTGTTTCTGCATTTACAATTCCGCCAATATAAAGAGGCACTTTTTTTTCTGTATTATAATGTGCTTCCATTGCAGCTAATTTTACGGGTTGCCTTTTTGCTATATCCTTGGCAGATATATCCCCGCTAATTGGTTGTAAAATAGCCGCTATTGCCCCAAATGTTATTGCTATTTTAAACGCTTTTTTATGCAATTCTACTTTTCTTTGTTTATACACCTGGTAAGCATGAATACCTGCTACTGCAAAGCTTGTAGCTGTAAAAGCTGCTAATGTCATGTGCAAAGCCTGTGTAAACCATGCGGGATTAAGCATTGCTTTAACGGGGTCTATATTCAAAAATTTTCCGTCTATATAATCAAAACCTACAGGAGCGTTCATCCATCCATTTGCTGCCACGACCAAAATCCCTGATGCTACACCAGAAACCCCGATTATAACCCCTGTGATCCAATGAAATTTTTCTGGCAGCTTATTCCATCCATATAAATAAAACCCCAGGGCTATTGCTTCTACAAAAAAGGCTGCCCCTTCTAATGAAAATGGCATTCCTATTATAGGACCTGCATGTTTCATAAACTCTGGCCATAACAATCCCAGTTCAAAAGACAATGCAGTACCAGAAACCGCTCCGGTTACAAAAAAAATAGCAACTCCTTTTTGCCATGATTTTGTTAAAGTTAAATATATCTTATCCCGGGTTTTTAACCACTTATAATGAGATACTACCATAAAAAAAGGCATGACCATACCAATGCAGGCAAAAACAATATGAAATATTAGTGTAAATGCCATTTGGAGTCTTGCCGCATCAAGATTTTCCATAGATAAGATTTAAAGAAGAAGTTGGATTCAAATATTGAGCTATAAAGATACGTTGTCAAGCTGGTTTTACGAAGAAATAATGATTTTTTTGGATGTATTTATAAAAAATAATAATAAATAAAAAGGAGAGTGCCTTTTTGTTTGTTTTTATTGTGACCAATCTATATAATGAGTAATAATGTCATGCAAAAAAAATCTATCTTTCCAGAGTATAATAGCTGGCAAAAAAATAAAGAAAAAATTATAGTTTTTATTATTACCTAAATGAAATCATTTGTATATATTTGCACTCTCAAAATGATAATCATATTCGGGGTGTAGCGTAGCCCGGTTATCGCGCCGCGTTTGGGACGCGGAGGTCGCAGGTTCGAATCCTGCCACCCCGACAAAAATGAATACCAATAGAAACTAAAACCTTGTAAATTGTATGATTTACAGGGTTTTATGGTTTTTAGACTATCATAAGGATTGAATTAATATAGTTTAATTCGGTTCACAGTTTCAAAACACAAAAAGTGGGAACCGAATAGATGATTAAAACACTGTAATTAAAATAGTTGATTTGACTTTCGTCTTGAACAAATGTTTAACTAAAAGACGACAACTATGCAATCACAAACCACCTTTACCCTGTCATTTTGGGTTAATGCTACACGTGTTAAAAACAACCAAGTTTCAGTTTTTACCAGAGTAACTGTAAACGGTAAGCGCGCAAATATCAGTTTACAAAGAAAAGTAGTTCTTTCTGAATAGGATTCTAATAAAGGAAGAGCCTAGAGGAAACAAACAAGGATCTAGATTGCTCAACAGATATTTAGACCAGGTTAAAAATAGAATTTATGAAGCTCACGATGACCTTAAAGAAAAAGCTTTTATATGTGTTCAATCTATTAAGGCAAGGTTTCTGGGAGAAGATAATGAAGAATATTCTTTACTTACATTAATTGATTACCACAACATCCACAAATGAGTGAATCTTTAAGCTATGGTACATTAAAGAACTATTTCACTACTAAAAAATATATTAAGCCATTTTTAACTAAAATAAAATTCAAGGCTACTTACATTAAAAATGAACGTAAGTTTTTAAGTGAAGGTGAATTACAAATTATTATCGAAAAAAAAATTGATATAGAAAGACTGGATCTCGTTAAAGATTTGTTTATTTTCAGTTGCTATACAGGTTTATCATATATTGATGTAATGAACCTCAACGAAGATAATATCACTTTCAGTATTAATGGTGCAAATGGGTAATCACTATTAGACAAAAAATGCATAACAAAGTAAAAATTCTGTTACTTCCAATTGCTGAAGAATTAATTCAGAAATACAAAGGGCATATTAAAACCAGAGAAACAAAAAACTTATTCCCTAATATTTCAAATCAGAAGTTAAACTCATATTTAAAAGAAATAGCAGATTTATACGGTATAAAAAAGAACCTTACTTTTCATATTGCCAGACATAAAAAAAACGAAAAATCGTATAACATTTAGTCCGTTAAGACAGGCATTCAAAATACAGGTCTTAGGTTACTGTAAAAGCTACTTGTTTAGCCAAGCTTTAAACTCTGCTGCTTTATTCTTACTAATAATAATATCAGCATCAGTTTTTGGTAAAACGTCTATTTTTAACTGACTATTTCCATATCTTATAATTTTATCAATAGCATTAATTGATAGAATATATTGTCTATTTGCCCTAAAAAATAATGTTTTATTTAAACTATTATACAGTTCATCAAGACTACTATTACTTGTTGATTTTTTTCCATCTAAACTAACTACATAAGTAATTGTATTTTCTGTATAGATATATGCTATTTGTTCAATTAAAAGAGGTAATAATTCATTTTTAGAATAGGTCAATATTCTATGCTTATCAGAACTCTCATTTTCAGTTGAGTTAACCGATTCTTCAGATTTAATTTTGGTTTTATAATTTACTAAATCAAGATTTAATTTAGAAAGACTTAATACTTCGTCCGAAAGTTCTTCATTCTTTAATTCTAATCTATTTTCATAGCTGCTTCCTATTAGTCTTACAGTGAAGAATGAAAGAACAACAATTAAGGTTCCGGTTATAGCATAGACTATGATAAATTTGTTTTTTAACTCACTAATTAGTTCTTTAATTTTATGAGTGTTAGCGTGCGCAGCTACAATCCAATCAGTATTCTTAACCGGGTATACATATATAATTTCTGATTCTCTATTTTCTTCATTAAAAGTTCTAATTCCCCCACCTTCTTTTTTGTTTTTTAGATAATAATAAAAATCTTTTGACGTAGCATCATCATTAATTGTTGAAATAAAAGATTCTTCAGGAGCTGCATATTTTCCTATTCTTTCAAGGTTTGGGTGGCAAATCTCTTTTCCAGACCAATCAAACATACAAATAAAACCAGTTTCTTTGTCTGTGTTTTCTATACTCTTTTGAATATTATCAATGACGTCTTTTTCAGGAATACCACTATTTAATTGAGATGAAATCATATAAGAAAACTCTTTGGCTTCTCTTTTACTAGATTCCATTTGTATTTCTAAAAGTTGCTCAGTATTTACATCTATAAGATAGTTCATACTGTAATAACCAACTAAGTAAACAATAAAAAGTAAAGATGTAAAAGTGAATAAATAAAGCTTGTCTTTTCTCATTTTAGAAAATCAAATTGTAATAATTTGTAATAATTCCTTCTCTACAAATTTAGTTATTCATAATAAACCAAATGTTCTCAAAAATTATTATTTCAATAATTTTTCAGCTCTTTTTTTTCCTTTTCAACCTCTTATTTTTCCCTCTTATAAAGATTTATAGTGTATAGGCTCTGTGTAATTGCTTGATTTGCTGAAAATTTCAAAACAATTAACATTTAAAAAACAATGAAAAATTTAATTACAAAAAGTGCCTTTTTTTTTATGTCATTGATGGTTTTACTACAAGGATGTAGTAGTGATGATGACAATACATATGTTGATCCGGAACCTAGTGGACCAAAAGTTCAGTTGTCAACGGATGCTCAATTAGGCAGCATTCTAACAGATTCAGATGGTAATACCCTTTACTTCTTTTCTAAAGATACTAAAGACACATCTGTTTGTTTAGGTGGGTGTGTAGATATCTGGCCAATATTTTATTCTGATAACCTAACGGTAGGTTCAGGTTTAAATGCTGCAGATTTTGCTACCATTACACGTACAGATGGTCAATTACAAACAACTTACAAAGGATGGCCATTATATTATTTTTCAAGTGATAACACTGCAGGGGATACCAACGGAGAAGATGTAAACAATGTTTGGTACGTAGCTAAGCCAGACTACTCACTTATGTATGCTAAAGCACAATTAGTTGGTCACGATGGTAATAACTATACAAGTAATTACACCATAGGTGATGGAGAAACAAGTTATATTGTTGATATCGAAGGCAGAACATTATACACCTTCAGGAACGATACAAACAATACCAATAATTTCACCAACCCAGACTTTTCAAATAATGGTGTTTGGCCAATTGCTGAAATTACATTAGACCAAATACCAAGTATTTTAAACAATGGTGACTTTGGAACAATCGATGTTTATGGCAGAACTCAATTAACCTACAAAGGATGGCCACTATACTACTTTGGTCAAGATTTAGAAAGAGGGGACAATAAAGGAGTTAGTTTTCCAGCACCAGGTGTTTGGCCAATTGCTAATGTAAATACAACTACGGCATCAAATTAGATTAATAGCAGTTTCATTTTGAGTGACAACAATAAAAAACATTTAATACACAATGCAATTTATAAATATGAAGAAATTATTGATAGGAATAATATTGATTATTACAATTATAATAATTGGATATCAATTTAGAGAAGTAGTTCCTAACCCTGAAGTGACTTCTGATTTTACAGAAGCTTCAACTGAAGTAAGGGAAATTATAAGGACTTCATGTTATGATTGTCACTCAAATGAAACTAAAATATCTTTTTACAATAAGATTCCTTTTATAGCTGAAATGGTAAGGAAGGATGTAACAGAAGGAAGGGCTAAACTAAATTTTTCTGAATGGGATAAATATTCAGAAAAAGAAAAAAAGACTATTCTTTATAACATTTTAACTAAGGTTAAAAAGAATATAATGCCACCTAAAAGCTATTCATTTATACATCCTGAAGCAGAAATTAATAAAAAAGAATTAGCTGCTCTGGAAACATACATTAAAGGTCTAGATAAAGATTTAGAAATAAAGGATTCTGGAGCAAACGAATTAGATTTCGAAAGCGATTATAATAAATGGGTAGATAATCAAGGAAAAAAGAAAATAGTCAAAAATGCACCAAACGGTATTGAATTCCCTAATGATTATAGAAGTTGGCAAGTCGTAAGTAGCTCTTTTCGAAAAGATCATAATTCTTTACGTGTGATTTTAGGTAATGATATTGCAATAAATGCAATTAAAGAAAACAAGATAAACCCATGGCCAGATGGTGCCATTTTAGGTAAAGTTGTTTGGAACCAAAGATCAGATGAAAATTGGGAAGCTGCTGTTGTACCATCAACTTTCATTCATGCAGAATTTATGTTTAGAGATTCGAATAAATATAAAGATACCAAAGGCTGGGGTTGGGCTAGATGGGTTGATCAGGAGTTGAAACCTTTTGGTAAAGATTCAAACTTCTCTCAAAGCTGCATCGAATGTCATGTTCCGGTAAAAGACAGGGATTATGTATTTACCACACCTTCCATTTTTCCTTAATAAAAAAATGTTTGATTAGTAGTTTGTTAATTGTTAACAGGAAGATATTAACGATTATATCTTCCTGTTATATTAATCCAAGAAAAATGAAAAATAATTTTTTTTTAAAAAGTTTAATGTTAATAATATCATGTGTTATTGTCTCTTCTTGTGAAAATTATGTTGAAGAAGACTTTCAAGAATTAGTTCAAGACTGTGACCCAAACACATCATTTATTAACCAAGTCAAACCAATAATAAACAACAATTGTGTAAGCTGTCATAACGGTAATCAATTTCCTGATTTAAGAACATACAATGGTGTTAGCACTAATTCAGAAATAGTGAAAGAACAAATTGTCAATAGAACAATGCCAATCGGTGGTTCTTTAACAAATGAGGAAATTGATTTAATAACATGTTGGATTGAAAATGGTTCGCTAAATAATTAATCATATGAAACCTTCATTACGGCGCAAATTAATTATAAAGGAACCCGTCACAAAAGGGGATGAATAAGTAAACAAAAAAATCCGTCTTTTTGTATTGTCAAACCAAAAAAGACGGATCATGAAAAAAGACACAGTTGCTTTTGAGCAAGTTGTATCCCGTGGATGTGGGATGGATGTCCACAAAGAGATTGTAGTAGTAACCATCCAAGGCAAAGGTATAAAAACGATGACAAAAAGTTTCCATACCTATACAAGTTCTTTGGTAAAATTGAGGGATTGGTTGGTCAAACATAAAGTTACCCACATAGCCATGGAAAGCACAGGGGTTTATTGGAAGCCTGTTTATAATGTTTTGGGCGATGATTTTGAGGTTCTGCTGGTCAATGCCAGGCATGTAAAGAATGTTCCTGGTCATAAGACAGATAAAAAGGACAGTAGGTGGCTTTGCAAACTTCTATTGAGTGGTTTGTTAAAGGGCAGTTACATTCCAGACCGTCAGATCAGGGAGCTACGGGATTTGACCCGTTACAGGGTCAAGTTGGTCCAAATGGTGGGTGCAGAGAAGAATCGTTTTCAAAGAATATTGGAAGATGCCAACATCAAGTTGTCCGTTGTGTTGAGCGATACCTTTTGCAAAACAGGGGTAAAAATGCTAGGGGTTATTGTCAACCAAAAGGAATATGACCCCAAGCAATTGTTAAGCATGGTTCATGGGCGTGTTAAGGCAAATCGCAAAGATATACAAGAGGCACTTAAGGGATATGTTACCGACCACCATAGATTGATGCTACAGCTGATTTGGGGCAATATGCAACGATTGGAAACCACCTTGCAAGAAGTAGATGCTGCCATAGAAGATGCTATCGAACCAATGGGTATTGAATTAGATCTGTTACAACAAATCCCGGGAGTTGGTAGAAATGGGGCCATTGGCATTATCGCAGAAATTGGTGTGGACATGGAGCAGTTCCCGGATCAAAAACATCTGGCCTCTTGGGCAGGGATGTGCCCTGGCAGCAATCAAAGTGCAGGGAAAAACAAGAGTGGCAGGATCACTTATGGTAACAAATACCTCCGTTCTACTTTAGTAGAATTAGGTTGGGCAGCATCCAGGACAAAAGACACTTATTATGGTCAAAAGTTTAAAAGTATGGTCGGTAGACGTGGCAAAAAGAAAACCATTATAGCCCTAGGACATAAGATCCTGATTGCCTGCTATCATATCATCAAAGACAAAGTAGACTATAAAGAATTAGGCCCAGGCTATCTCAACAATTTTAGAAGGGACAAATTGGTGGCCTACTATAAAAAACAATTAGAAAACCTTGGGGAGCAAACGATCCAAGTAGTATAAAAAATAAATACAAGGTCGATTTTTACTGTTGGGAAAACCACGAGGATGAAACTGACCTTATCAGTTAAGCACAAAAGAGTATTGCCTAGAGCATGTGTGTGAAAATTTTACCTAGAAGGTGTCCTTAACTGATAATTATATAAAAAACTAAAAAACAAATGTTTAACTTAAATTTATTCGTGTGAAACTAACTAAACGAAAAAAAATAGGATTTACACTTCTATTCATTGGGGTGTTGATTATATCCTTAGCGCTTAGTCAGTATTATAAGCCACATGTAAATGTTTATAATACTAATCCAGATATTATTACAAATGCTACTGATTTATTGTATGAATTTGAGAATGATGAAGAGGTGGCTAATAAAAAGTTTTTAGATAAGATTATTCAAGTAAATGGACAGATATTAAAAGTAGAGGCTTCAGAGAATAACGACATCATATTAACTCTCAAAAATCAAAAAGATGGTTTAGGAACTGTTATTTGTAATCTATCAACAAAAGAAAACAAGAAGTTAATAAATCTTAAAGAAGGTCAAATTGTTAGTGTCAAAGGTATCTGTACAGGGTACTTAATGGATGTTATTTTGGTCAGATGTAACGTTGTAAATAATTAAATAAAATGAAATATATTTTATCAGTATTAGTATGTTTTTTACTAATAACCAATTTAAAAGCACAAGATAGGCACCTAACAAAGCAAGGTACAATATCATTCTTTTCTCATTCACCTGCAGAAGACATTGAAGCTGTTAACAATCAAGTATTAAGTATTGTTGACTTAGAAACAGGTGATGTCGCTATTTCAGTATTAATGAAATCTTTTATGTTCGAAAAATCCTTAATGCAAGAACATTTTAATGAGAATTATGTAGAATCAGATAAGTTTCCTAAAGCAAAATTTAAAGGTAAAATTCTTGATTTTGAAAATTTAGAAAACAAAAACAAAGTATCAATTCAAGGAGATTTAACTATACATGGTATAACTAAAGAAGTTAAGGTTGATGCAAATGTTGAGATTGATAAAGATAGTCTTGTCTTAAATGGAGTATTTACTGTTTTAGTAGCTGATTATGAAATCAAAATTCCTTCCGTAGTTAAAAACAACATAGCCAAAACCATTGAAATTACATTCACCCTGAACCATAAAAAATATAATTAATTATGAAAAATATTTTAATAATAGTTTTATTGTTTTCATTTAATGGTCTTTTTTCTCAGGACCTAATGGATGTACTTGATAATGAAACACCAAAACATAAAGAGTTTGTATCATCTACATTTAAGGGAACAAGAATACTAAATGGACACTCGATAGAAAACAGAAAAAAAGGAACATTAGAGTTTTTAATTTCCCATAGATTTGGTAGAGTTAATCAAGGAATTGATGAATTATTTGGATTAGATCAATCTAATATTCGATTCGCATTTGAATATGGACTATCCGATAGATTAATGTTGGGTTTAGGTAGGAGTTCATTTAAAAAAACCTATGATGGGTTTTTTAAATATCAATTAGTTAGGCAAACAAGAGGAGATAACACTTTTCCTTTAAGTATCTCTTTATTTGGTAGTGCTATTTATAAAACACTAAAAGATTACGATCCAGAAAACAAACCAGATTTTAATACAAAACTCGCATACACATCACAGGTATTAATTGCAAGTAAGATAAACAATTCTTTATCTCTACAAATTACACCGACTTATATACATAATAACTCGGTCAGATCTGGTCAAGACCCACATGATATTTTTGCTGTTGGATTTGGGAATCGTGTTAAGCTTAGTAATAGAGTGACTTTAAATGCTGAATATTTTTATACAGTTAATCCATTAAAATCAATAAACACAAAAAATACATTGGCTATTGGTGTAGATATAGAAACAGGAGGCCATGTATTTCAACTCATTTTGTCTAATTCAATTACAATGATTGAAAGAGACTTTATTACTGAAACTACAAATGATTTTTTTGAGGGAGGAATTCATTTTGGTTTCAATATTTCAAGAGCATTTCAAACAGGGGGAAAAAAGAGAAAGAAAGATTTTTAGATTAATTAATTGAAATGCGATTAAATACTGGGTGAATTTGAGAGGCGACTAAAAATCTTTTGAATATCACCCAGTTGTTTTTAAAACAATAAAAAATGTTTAAAAAATTATTTAAGGTAAACGGACAAGAAGATATTGATGATTTTATGTTGATGGTTGATACAACTTATCACAAGTACTCAGATATAACTAGGAAAGAATTTTTTGCAAAAAACGGCAAAAAAATATTTAAAACTAATAATTCTGATAAGTTCGAATTTGAGATTATAAATCAATCACTAAACAAAATCAAAAACTTATACTTTACAGATTTGTTTAAAGTAGATACTCAAATTTTGGATACAGATTTTGATTTGTCTGTAATTAAAATAAAGCATAATTTTTTCAATCAAAAAGGAGAATTGTGCACAATTTTAAATTGTAATATTCATTGGTATGTTAAAGTCATGTCATATTGAAAATTTGACACCTTTTGTATTTGTTTTAGGGTTTGGAAAAGAAAATTATAAGAATTGGTAAAGAGTTTGAAATAGAAATTACAATTAATAAAGCAGAAGAGGAAATAAACCACTATGGATTGGAAATCCATAGTTTTAAACAAAAGAATGAAATTCT
>NZ_CDSBKO010000045.1:0-48120 GCF_977115655.1 Aquimarina sp. | reverse complement strand
AGAACGTATTCTTTTTGGAAATTCGCATAGGAGCTTTCTAAAGTAGCCTATGTTTTTAATTGCCATATATTCATGAACCCCTGCTTATGTTTTTTTTATAAAAAAGACTTCGGTGTCCGAAAATGAAACTTTTAACTTGTAATATTGCACAACAAACGGACGTTTTTTGTCTTAACCCAACATAAAAACTAACTTTTATGAAAAATATAAGGACAACCCAAAAGCCAAAAAAAAGGAGGCTGCCAAAACATAGTAAAAATACAGGCTAACCACAATTTTACCCAAAAAAACAAGGCTATTTGTTAAAATTTATAGTAAATGAATATACAGGAATCAGAAACCTTAATTTTATAAGGGAAGAAATGACAAATTCTATTATAAACTTATAAGTAAAAGTCAAACATTTTTTGGGTAACAAAAAACAATAACAGGAACTGAATTTTATAAAGAATACGATTGTTTTTTTGATTTGTGTTGCTTTTAAATTGGATTATTATACTCTGTATGAATAATGCTTTTAAAGAAAAACAATGATTTTTCATAAGAAAGCGAAAAAAAGTATAGAAATATAGCAAAGAGATATATACATAATTATATTCAGTAATTTTTGAAATATAAAAATAGCATCAGAGTACGAAGAGATAATCATAAAGAGCAAGAAAACAGCTATTTATTGTATATGAATTATGTTTAGGGATTTTGTGCTCAAATTTCACTGAAAATAGGGGGGTGAAAAAAAATGATGATATCTAATTTTACAAATGATCAAAAAATGTTGTTGTTTAAAAGAAACGACTGTACTGTCTTTTGATAAAGTTGGTTTTGAGAGGGATGAATTACTAATTACAGTACAATCATAGCTCAAAACTTTAAGAACTCATCTTGACTTTTTGTTTTTAACCGAAAATGAGTTGAAATTTGACCAGATGAGGCACTTTTTGAAAGCCATAGCAGCGCTACGGGTAAGAAAAGTAACGAAATATGGGTAAATTTCAGCCATTTTTTTAGGAAATAGAAAAAGTCAAGATGAGTTCTAAGATTAAATTATGTATATGAAACTAAAAGTTTGATAAATAATTCATTGATTTTATTGTATTGGGATAAGTAAAAGGGTGTTATGATTTTTTTAAGTAAAAATTAAGAATTTTTACATCAAATACATTAGTTGTTGTTAATTAGCTGTTTACAGTGTTTTTAAATGAGTTTTAGTGTATAAACCTCAGTAATATTGTGGTTAAACCGTATGTATATTTAAGTGATATCTATTAAGTTTGTTACATATTTACCCCACCTGTATAAAGTAACGGTTTTAATAGATTATTAAATGCTAAATAAATATACATATAAACTTATTTTTTGTCTTTGGTATATGTTATAAAAATCAAGAGCGAATACTTTCTTGAGCATTTTTAATTAATCAATTACACACTGTATTTATATGAATTTTGTTCAGTTTAATTTTGTTAAAAAAAGAAAACAAAAATTGTTTGTCTAGGTTAAGAAACGTATCAAGTATGTTGATTACATATAAATACTTTTTGGATCTGAATAGATTTTTATTGTAGCATATATCAAGGAATAATCTATAAGAAATAGGAAAAATAATTACCAAATCAAATAAAAATAATAATTCGAACATTAAAAATAATATAAAACAAAAAACTTTAAAATATGTCTATGTATAACTATGGAATAGGTGGTAACGAAGTAAAAGTAGATGCGGGAGAATCTATTGCAGATATCCCAGCAAACAAAACTTTGTTAATTCAAAAATTAACAAACGAAGCCCCGGTTACGCCAGAAGCTGTTTATGGTCTTCAGACCGTAGAACAGGTATTTGAAAAATTTGCTCCAAATGTAGAAGTCGAATTTCAGGACGAACAAGGAACAGATGTAAAAGAAAAAGTAAGCTTTAAAAACCTTGGGGATTTTGGATCTAAATCTATTAAAAAAAACAGTGAATTTTTGAGTAAGCTGGATATAGAAAAAGAACAGAATACCAAAATTGTTCGTCAACTTACCTCTAACAAAGGATTGAAAAAAGCTTTGGAAAACCCAGAAACCAGAGCCGCTATTGTTCAAGTATTAGAAGAATCTCTAAAAGAGATTGAAAATGCAAAAACTAAATAATAGATAAGATATTCATAAACCGACAATATATTATTATGGCAATACAAGCAAAAGAAAACAAAGCAGTTTCAACACAAGAAAAACAAGTTCAAAAAGGTAGCCCTTCGGTAGATGCGTTAGCAGAATATGGAGGGTTTTCTTTTTTAGAGAATATAATAGATGGTTTCTCTAACCTTAATCCTAAAAGAAAGGCAAGAAGAAACATCTTTCTTACCGATGAGCAATGGGAAACAGAAAGAAAAAATTTATCCAATAGATTAAACGTTTGGATTGGTCTGCTAAATAGCGGAAAAGATACCGAAGGGATGCGTGATATTGCAAAAGATCGTGCAGAAAAAGCAGATACGACTTTAAATGTAAACCTAAAAAAGGCATTAAAAGCTACAGAAGAGCTGGAGAGATCATACAGGTCTATGGCACTTTTTTATAAAAATACAGAATCTGATAAAGTAAAAAATGTAACTATACTTAATGCAGATTTGGACCAATTAAAAGACTTGGATAATACTCTGTTTATAGATTATGTAGCAAATGAGTTAAAACAAAACTTTGATCGTCTGGATCTTAGAAGTAATTATGGAATATTAAATGTCCCTGGATATTTAGGATCTAATGCTGTTTTGGATAAATGGTCAAAAATAGCTTATGATAATAAAACTGTTTTGGTAACAGATTTTCAGGATTTAGAATCCCCAGACGATGTAGTAGATATTTTCTTTAATGCAAACCATACAGGAGGAGACGTTTTTAAATCAAACACTCTAATGGCTTGTAACTGGTTATTGGGAAGAAAAAAAGACGATATGGTAGGTGAAGAAGACAACCTGTACGTTCCTCCATCCTCTGCACTAGCCGGAAAAATATACAGTACTTTGATGTCCCAGGTAGTTGCCGGTAAAAAATTTGGTGGGATTAATGAAGTAGAAAGCGTGCGTTTTGATCTTAAAAAGAGCGAAATCTCAGAGCTGGAAAAAATGGGATTAGTACCAATGGTTAACGAATACAGTAAAGTTATGGCATTCTCTGCCAAAACATTATTCAACGGGGATAATTTGGGACTACAAACATACTCTGTAGTAAGAGTATTTGATCATATAACCAAAGTACTTTTTGATTTCTTGAACAGAAGAGCCTTTGAAAACTGGACAACACGTACAGAAGCAGATTTAAGAAGCCAAATCGTTAAGTTTTTGGATGGCATACAAGGACCTTCTAAACTTATCGAAAGATTTCAGGTAATGAAAATAGAACAAGATAAAAACCAAAAAGACAGAGTACTGTTGGATATACATATTACACCATATTTCCCTGCAAAAAGCTTTGTAATTCAGTTAGACGGGCATAAAGGAGATGGTCCGGAAAATGCAGAATGGCATAGCGAATATAAACAACAGTAATATTAAGATTACTATTTATTTGCATTTATCCCCATATAGCGAAGTCAATGTATGTTCAATATAATCATTTGTTTATTGGCTTCGCTTAAAAAAATAGGATAACAGTTTTTTCAAAAACTGTATTTCGCTTTTTGTGGTGAAATTAAAGAAATAGTAAATATTACTGGTTTTAAGTGGTTTTTAGAAATTTGTGTTATCTAAAACAATAATAAATTATACCAAATTATTGTTTTATTTCCCAAGTTTTTTAAGACCACATTATTTATGCTTCTTAGGATATTAAAACCCTCTTTTTATTTTAAAAATGAACGAACTATGAGCACTAAAATACAAAGCAGATGAAGTATATAAAGTTACCCGTAGATTTTTCCGGAATGTTACACGGAAAAACGCAAAAAAGATGCTCGGTAGAAGAATCTATAGCTCAATATATTATGATGCAAATAACCAGTAGATATGGTGAAGTTGCAGGAAGAAACGATTTTGGATCCGATATATGGGAGCTCGAATTTAATCAACTGGTTAAAATTTATGAATGGGAAGAGCGGGTAAGAATATCACTTTTGGAATCGATCATTAAATATGAAACCAGACTTACAGATATAAAAGTGCAAGTAAATCTAAGTGAGATCGATACAGATATGGATTCTAAAAAATACTCCGAAGTAAGAAGAAAAGCAGTAATAAGTGTTTCTGGAAACATTGTACAGACCGGAGTAGCATTTAACTTTAATACATCCTTGTACGTAAGCCCTTTATCCCAATAAACAATGAGTTTTGTCGAGTTTATATAAAAATTGTTTTTGTAACATGTAATAGATTCATAAAAAACTCAATAATAACCTAAAGGTATGGTTGATAATAATTATAAAAAAATTAAAGAACGTATGAAAATGCGTTCTATGGAATTGTGGGGAATAGAAAGCACTCAAAAAGTCGATCCGGTTATTGAGATGTTTTTAGACGTATTCTCTTATGAATTATCAAAAATATATCAGGAAGTAAAAATATCAGACGCCAGACTTCTGGAAAGAATATCAAAAATATTAGTCAGCGAAAACTGGTCGCTTCCTACACCATCACATGCACTACTAAGTGTACAACCGTCTGAGCAGGTTGGAGAAATAGAAAAAACTACCCAGGTATATTTTCAAAAAATAGTCAAAGGAGAATTAAACGATATATTTTTTACTCCAATCGAAAAACAAGAACTATTAAAAGCAAAAGTTTATTGCACCGCCTGGGAGCGACAATTGGCTTTTGAAACAGATAAAGGGTTTAAACACATTATAAACTCTTATAAAGAAAACCAAGTGCCAGATTATACCATTTGGGTGGGTATAGATATCGACCAATCTTTGCTGGAAGAAATAAACAAAATACCAATATGCATCCTGTTAAGAGACTCTAATCTTAACCCATATCTTAAAATGAGCAAAGTACAGGATTTTGAAGGTAATGATTTAAGGCTATATCAGGAACAAGAAGATATAAATACAAATAAAGAACATTACTATACCACTATACAAAGATATTATCGGGATTATTTATATACAATAGATCTTAGCAATAGCACTAAAAAAAGAGATAAATTAACAAGTAGGTGTGGCAAAATATTCAATCAGGAAGAAATAGAAGAATATGATAAAGAACTTTTTTGGTTGCAAATATCATTTTCGGTGGCTTTTACAAAAGAAGAACTCGACAAGATTACTATTTCTACAAACACATTTCCGGTAGTTAACAGAAAAAGATCATATAAGCAACATAATATCAAAAGAAACGGGAAGATCGTTTCCCTTTATTTTAGCGACAAAGAATATTTCTTGAATGTAGAATCCCTTATAGATAATGAAGGAAAAATTTATAAGAGCGCATTAAAAAATGATATAAACAATATGGAAGGTTCTTTTTCTTCCTATTTTGGGGATATAGAGCAGTTTGATGAGCGCAATGCAAAAGCTGTTTTAAATGATGTAATACAAACAGTTAGAGAAGAAGGAAGTTCGTTTTCTGCTGTAGGATACGACTTATTAAACGCATATCTCGAAGATCTTAATGATAAATTAGACAATCTGGAACGTAAAGTAAACTTCAGATACAAAGATGTAAGTGATAATAGCGATAAAGTCTATTTGCAAACTATTCCGTATAAAACATCAGACATATACGAGTGTGTTTATTGGACCGCAAATGCAGGGTTAGCTAATGATATAAAACAAGGAACCTTGCTCAACCAATATCAAACCATCGAGCTGCAAGCAGATAGTGTACGATTACAAACAGATACCGTTGGGGGAATAGTAAAAAAAGGGGCAAAAGAAAAAATAAGCAGTTTTAGATATGGACTACTATCCAAGGATAGGATAGTATCCAATGAAGATATCAAAGAGTTTGTATGTATGATATTAGGAAATGTAGTTAAAAACGTTTCTGTAAAATCAGGGGTAGGAATATCTGTACATAAAAAACAGGGATTGGTAAGAACCATTAATGTAGAGGTTATGTTAAGTGAAAGCGAAAATTTAAACAACGAAAACAAAAAACGACTGGGGCATTACTTGCAATTAGAATTAGAAAACAAATCTGTACACAGTACCCCTTATCGTGTAAACATAATATAATTAGTAATGATCGAAAATAATTTTAGTCCAAGTTTAGTATCTGCAGTACGATTAGCAAAATCGTTTGCCACAAAAGATAGACATACGACTTATGGAGTAGCACATTTGGCACTAGCATTACTATACGAACCCACAGGAGTAAGCGACATATTATCCAGTATGGGTAAAGATGTGGATTACCTGCAAGAATGGTTCGAAATGCGAAAAGAAATATACGAATCCCAAGATCCCGATGCTACAGAACCTGTGCCAGATGATGAGGTAGATAAAGTATTCGAAGAATCAGAGCGGTCAAAACTAAAATTAGGAACCGATTATATAGACGGGGTTTGTGTATTTACAGCAATTATAAGAAAAGGAGTTGTATACAGTAACAAGCAATTAGAAACCATTTCGGTAACAGAAGAAGAATTTTATAAAATATACGATTCTCCTATTTTTTCCTCAAAAAACTTAACCGATAGCGAGCATGCAGAACTAGTAGGGTCAATACCCTATTGTACAAATCTTATTACCCAAAAAAATATAGACGAAGGTACTCTGATTTTGGGTCGGGACAAAGAAATGAGAAGCATTCTGGAAAGTCTCGAACGACAAGAAAACAGAGGTATTTTGTTGGTAGGGGATTCTGGGGTAGGCAAAACAGGTATTATCAAAGGCTTAATTAAACATATCGCAGAATCAGAAAACTCTTTAGTTTCCGAAAAACAAATAATAGGGCTTAATGCATCCAAACTATTGGCAAATAGCGCAAACGAGAGCGATGTTGCCAAAAAGTTAAGCGATATTTTTGATAAAATTGAAAAAGTAGAGAACTGCCTTTTAATTATCGATGATATACAAGTTCTTACCGAAGGAGCTCAGGGAGGATCAGGAGCAGTAACCAATTTAATATCTGCAGAACTTAATGATGGATCTATTAATTTGATTGCCACCATCAATCCCGATGCTTACAGAAAAACGATAGAAAAACATTCTATAAACCGTAAGCTCGAAGTTATTAAGCTTGAAGAGCTGGAAAAAACAGTATTGCTTAAATGCTTGGATAACCACAGATACAAGCTCACCGCATATTATCAATTAAAAATAGCCGAAGAAGCCATTACAGAATCAGTACAATACTCCAAACGGTATTTTAAAGAAAACAAGCTTCCTTATGGAGCAATAGAGCTGTTAGACAGAACACTGGCATCCGTGCATACCAGTAATGCCAATTCTTTAAAAGAAATAGAAGCATTACAAGCACAGTTAAAAGCAGTAGCCCCGGGAGAAAAAGATTCGGTATCCAACCTGTATTTCTTGTATCGCTTAATAACCGACAGGATTAGCCCGATAGTGTTAAACAATATCTCGACCAAATATGATATCCTTACCATAGAAAAAGAAGAAGAACTCGTTCAAAAACTAGAAGAATACCTTACAGAAGCAAAAAAAATAGCACAACAGCCTGTTAAAGAAATCACAGCACATGAGATTTCGGCTATGGTAGCAAGCATAACAGGGATTCCTATAGGAAAAATACAAGCAGAAGAAAAAGAAAGACTTCTTAATATTGAAGAACGCCTGCAAGCAAGAGTAAAAGGGCAGGATCATGCCATTACTACATTATCTGATGCCATTATAGAATCCAGAAGCGGATTAAGTAACCCCAAACAACCAATAGGATCATTTTTCTTTTTAGGACCAACAGGAACCGGAAAAACAGAACTTACAAAATCTTTGGCAGAATTACTTTTTGATGATGAAAGTGCCATGATTCGCTTTGATATGTCAGAGTTTAAAGAAGAACACTCTGCAGCACTTTTATATGGGGCACCTCCCGGATATGTAGGGTATGAAGAAGGAGGGATGCTGGTAAATAAAATTAGAGAAAAACCATATTCGATCATACTATTTGATGAGATCGAAAAAGCACACAGCTCGGTATACGATGTGTTTTTACAAATTATGGACGAAGGACATATTCATGATAAACTGGGGCGCGAAGGAGATTTTTCCAACGCCATCATTATATTTACCTCTAATATTGGCAGCCAATGGATTGCAGAGCAGTTTGGCGAGCAAAAAATACCATCTTCTAATCAATTGATCGAAGTAATGAGCGATCATTTCAGACCAGAATTTTTGGGTAGGATTACAGAGGTAGTGCCTTTTGCCCCAATTAATGAACAAGTAGCACAAATGATCTTTGTGTTGCAATTCCAAAACCTGCAACAGCAATTAAAACAACAAAAAAATATAACCCTTAATTTATCTGAAGAGGCGTTAAAACATCTATCTAATAAAGGATATTCAAAAACCTATGGAGCCAGACCAATATCGGGAGTGATCCGTACCTATCTTAAAAAAGCAATATCCAGAATGATAGTATCAGAAAGTGTGGTTTCTGGCGATGTGGTATTGGTAGATTATAAAGACGAAAGTTTAATCTGGGAAAAACAATAACAGATGGCAGTAGACCTGGATGACATAAAAAAAAGTGAAATTACCAGTTTTGTAGCAGAAGTGTTCTATGAAGAACTTATGTTTATTCTGGGGGATGCAAAAGATCGCAACGTATGGATAAAAAACCATGGTATGAACAGCAGGGCATTCTCCAAAGATGTGCTGGATTTAAGTAGTTATGATCCCTTAAGTATGTCCCCTAAGGCAGATACGGTATTTATTCATTTAAGCCGTAACAGTATCTATCATCAATTACCAGAAATATTATTTCACCCATTGGTAATCAGCACTCCCTCTATGAGCAATAAAGAGATTGTAGATGCCATACGCGAAAATCGAAAAAAAGAAGAAGAAAATATCCATTTCTTTATTCCTTTTGATACCTTTTTGTTTGAAGAAAAATTAAAACTATCCAATAGGCACCTTAATATTTTTACCGATGATTATGCCAAACAAAACCTTTTTACATTTGCAAATGCGATCATCAAAAAAGACATCCCTTTACAAAAAGAGCAGCTATATAAACTGTTTCTCAATCTATGTAATGCAGAGCAATTAAAAGAAAATTTACCAGAGTTACAAGAACTGTTGCGATCTGTATTAGGATTTGATGTCGTATTAGAGTACAGGCCATGTGTATTAAAACAAAGCCCTTTTATGTCTTTGGGCGATGGGGTACTGGGGTATGATATAGGTACCCAGGGACCAGTTGTTAGCGAGCAGGATGATATTTATGCAATAATGCAGCTAGAAGAGCATCAGGACTATAAAACATTACAAAAAAACAAAAGCATTATTAAAAAAATATTAGAATTTTTTACTTTTTCTAATAGAGAAATTATGGTACAGCATAAAATTTTATACACCACAGGATTTCAATTAGGAACAAACTATCTGGGGTATGATACCATACTCGAAAACACCAGTGCAAAAGTAGAGAACGTTAAAGAACAACAAATTTTAGCACCAAGTATTTAAAATATATATATACCTACAACCAATGAATGTATTATTACTTTTTTTTCTAAAATACTTACTGGCACCACTAATAATGATTGTGGCAGTAGTAGTATTAAATACCCTGGCAAAAGGAAAAGCAGTACTAAAAATGAAAAAACTAATCATTTTTGTTCTGCTACTGGCCATAATCCTGGCACTGCCAAGTTTACTGGGGTTTCTTAAATACGAATTTATCTGGGGCGGCTTGGTCATTTCGATTTGTGGTTATCTGGGCATGGGGTTTTTGTTTAATTGGTTTTCTACCAGTAAGATCTTTAACAGTATAGGATTTAAAGAAAACAGGTGGTTAATTATACTAGCCTTGTTTATAGCCATCATACTCGCCTCGTGGATTTACTACTTTGTGTTTTCGTGGGCAAATAAGCTAGGATATGAACTCTGGGCAATGCTAACCATATTATGGTTTCTGGTGCCACCATTTTATGTATTTTCCAGAAGCATGTATTTAAAAATACCAAGTCCGTTTTATAAACTATGGATGGTGAATAACGAGATTAATGACGAGGAGTATTGGAACAATGTAGACACCTTTAGGCTAATGCAGGTAACCGTAAAAATAAAACGATCCCCGCAGGAAAGACATTACGCTTCCTTTTCTGTAAAATTACCCGAAGATGTAACCCTGGGCAGGTGGTTTAATCGATTTATAGACGATCAAAACATACGGTTTCCTAACAATGTGATCAAGCTGGAAGATGATAATGGTCCCTATGGCTGGATATTATACACCAATAAGTGGTTACCAATGCCCATTTTTACCAGAATGCTCGATTTTGATGGGGATGTAAACCAAAATAAAATAAAAAACAAAACTATTCTATATGTACGTCGTGTTTCTAAAAACAAAGAAGGCGACACAGAAATAACAGAAGAGTAATATGGGATATATAGCAAAATTAAAAGTCTTTGGTCGCGAGTGGGAAGTACAAAACGCAGAAGTAGTATACCACCGCTTTATGAACCCAAAAACAGGACGCGCAGGAGAACAACCAATGGGAGGCTTCATATACCTAACTCTATTATCCGGGTATGACGATGAGGCATTAGTATGGTGGATGCTCCATAGTGAAGAAGGAGAACTCTGTAAGTTGACCCAAGGAGAACTATCTTTTTATAAAGATTCTTTTGATACCCCGGTACAGTTTGCCTATAGTTTTAACGATGCCGCATTGGTACAATACAAAGAAACGTTTTCTAATCAAGGAGAAACCCCAATGACCATAAATTTAATTATCTCTCCTGCCATACAACAATTTAGGGGGCAAACCTATATAAAACCATGGCAAGAAAACTGGGTAAAATCCATAGAACAACTACCATACCAAGCAAAAGAAGAAAGTGTTGAGCCAGAAATTGTACAGGTAGATTGGGTAGATGAGGATAAACAAAACATTACAGAGATTATATACGCAAAAAAAGCAAGTATACAAGCCCAGTTAAAAAACACTAAGGGAGGAGACGTAAAGGTTACCATCACTAAAAAAGATGGCTCAGAATTCGAGAAAAACAAAAAAGAATTAACCTTTTCTAAAACCGCAACCGATGGATTGGTAGAATTCCTTGTTTTTGAAATAAAAGAAGTATGGCTGGATTTTAAAAATAAAGATATAGACGAACTTATTGCCAGGGTAGAGTATAATGAGGTACACAAAAAAAGTAATTATTTAGAGATTATACCACCGCCAGAAGTCGTAGTGGATTTTAGACCAAACAAAGACTATGATGGGGAGTATGGGTTTGATTATATGCGGGATAAATCAGAAAAAAAAGACCTGTTGACCTACAAGGATATTTTGGGGGCCAATAAAAAGGTAAGCGGCTCTAATGTCTTTACCAAATACGCAACAGATACTAAGTATACCGATTTAAAAGATAACCAATACACTACCATTACCCTACCGTGGTATAAAGATAAAAAAGGAAAAGAGATAGAATATCTGCAAAGTTGGCTGGCGATCTATCCCGGGCAAAAAGTAACCCTAAGCCTGCAATTAGAAACGATAGCCAACCCCAAAAAACAAGATCTGACCCTAGAGTACGATACCAACCTGTTTAAAATCAATACCGATACCATCCCTGCGCAATCCAAGGGCAAAAAACGATTAAAAGATCATGTAGAGATCGAATGTTTAAAAGAATTTGCCACCGATCAAACCATTAAGGTCATGTGCCAAAAAAGACAACTGGGGCAGTTAATGGTATTAAAAAATGATAAAACCAATCGGTATAAAGCAGATGTGGTATTGGTAACAGTAAAAACAAATTTAAAAAATACAGGAAAGGGAAAAACTGGTAATACAAAAAACACTTCTGGGAAATGTGAAGATGAGATCATTATCAAATACTTAAAACAAGCTTTAGTAGATGCTAAAATAGAAGAAACATTTTTGGATATGACTGCTTTAGATCCGGTAACCAAAAAATTGAAATATCCAGATTTTAATAAAGATTATATTTTAAAAGATCCGGTAACAAGGAAAAATTTACTTAATAAGGTTCATAATACCACTGGAGATAAACTTGTTACTCATATGGAAACTGTATTTAACAAGAAACACTCTGAGCATACAAACGCATATAAGGTTTTTTTCTTTGGGGATACAGGGGGACGATATGATACTAAAAATAAAAAAGTTATTAAGCTAGGAGGCTATGCTAAAAAAAATCCTAGTAAAGCAGTAGCAGTGTTTTCTGGTAAAAACAACGCAACTGTGGTACACGAGTTATTACATGCAATGAGTCTGCACCATACTTTTGATAACAACGCTACGTATGGCTATAAAAAAGGAGAAACATATAATATTATGGATTACTCTCACTTATCACAATATGGTAGTAAAAAACGAAATATGATCTGGTTCTGGCAGTGGAAACGATTATGGAAAACTCTTAAATAATGAATTATGTATAGACTTATTATTTTAATATTTATTCTTATTATAACTTCTTGTAAAGCGCAGATAAAAAAACACACTAGTATGGATACTTTTGATATAAAAACCTTTGATAAGCATAAAGATCATTTAAGCAGATACAATTATATAAGAAAAGATAGTACGGTTGTTGAACAAAGAACTTGGCAATTTGGGTATGAAGAAGTAATAATGCCAAAAAATAATCTAATACATATTTTTAATAAATATAATGAGGATGGAAAACTTATGCTGACAGGAGATTTTTTTCCGAATGACTTTGAAAAAGGGATTTGGAAAGAATACGACGAACAAGGTAACTTAATAAAAGAAACCAACTATGATACCCCGTATAAATTTACTTGGGAAGAGGTATTAGAATGGATTAAAGAAAGAAATATAAATATGGAGTCTGATTATTTTGAGATTTATAGAAATGCAGGAGAAGAAGAAGGGGAAAAACCTATATGGGCTATAACTTGGGAGAAAGAGGATAAAAGCAGTTTGAGAGTAGCAATTTTAGATGGATCCACAGGAAAAGTGCAAAAAGAAATTGACCAAGAGTATCCATTAGATGAATAGTCATAAAAGGTTATACAATGAAATTAAAGATCGCAATACTACTTATATTATCCGTTATAAACTGTAAAGCACAGGGTTTTCCTAAAAAAGAACCTATGGATACATTTGGCATAGAAATATTTGAAAATAATAAGCATTTAGAGTTAAAGCAATATGATTTTTATAATGATAAAGGTGATTTTGTACACCAATCAGAATCAAGAGATTATTATTCAGAAAAAATTCAAAAAAACAACAGTAAATATTCCATTAGCAAAGTTTTTTATAAATCAGGAAGGTTGAAAGGAAAAGGATTACTATATAATAACTTTTTTGTTGGTGAGTGGGTTAGTTACAATGAAAAAGGTAAAATAACTGAAATCAAAAACTACGATCAACTCTTCTCTTTTTCTTTAGAAGATGTTTTGAATTATTCTCATGTTGCATTTGTAGTTGGTAAAAACTCGAAAAAGAAAAAATACATATATCTGGGAGGAAACCAAGGAAGTGGCTATCAGGAACTCAAAAAATCCAATATGGTAGTGTGAAAATTGGAGATGAATTTATGATTATGAAGCCTAAAAAATATACAGTTTCTGAAGAAGAAAAAATATTAAAAGAATACTCTATTGATGAAGATGGTTCTTATAAATCAACAAGATAAATTATGTGTAAAAAAATCAGTATTATAGTCTTAATATTAACAACAACTCTTTTTTCTTGTAAAAGTAAGAATGAAGATAAAAGTGTTAAGCAGATAACAATTAAAGATTACAACAAAAACCTTAAAAAAGATTGTAGTAAGCAAATTGATATCGAAAAAATAAAGATCTTTTTTGATGAAATCAAAAAAACTTGTATTCAGGATTCTACCAAAATTTCTACGTTTTTAACTAACAATATAGATAAACACTATTATAAAAACTTTTGTTCCTTGCTCACAGAAGCTTTAAAAGAAATAGAAGGCGAAGAAGAATATACTATAACTGAAGATTCGGGAGATTGCAAAGGATTTATTAACATTAATTCTGTTAATTTTTATGATGATGGAGAAGAAAAACATCGAAATGAGTATTCTACATTCCTTTATTTAATTTTCACAAACGACAATAAAATTCTTATTGATAAAATAGAAGGAGCAGGTTGAATGTATATAAATAACTAAATGGTATGAAATCAAAATTATTGTATTACCTAATTTTATTGGTTTTTTTTATAAACTGTAAAACAGAAGTAAATAAAAAAACTATGGATAATATTAATAGAACGATCAGCAACGTTCATGTTTAATGGAGCACAGACCACCAGATATTATGTGCAATCCTTATGTGAAGAATTAGATTAAAATTATGACACATACACAAACATTTATCATCAAACTTTCATTGCTATTTAGTCTTACCATTCTTGCTTGTAAAGAAAATAAAAAGGACAATAGCAGTTCTATTATTTTTGCTAATGATACAGTAAAAAAAGGGTTTCAGAAAATAGACATTGTTAATCCAAACTTAAGTTTTACAGGTATTTTAAATTCTAAAGAAGTGGTGCTAAATCTAAATATTAGAGAGGATGATAGTGTTTTTGCCTCTCTTTATAATTATAAAGATGAAGACCTTTATAAAACTTTAATTTATTTAAAGGGAATTAAGAATAAAAATGAGTTTGTTCTGAAAAAAAATGATTCAGTATTATTTAAAGGAATTGTAGATGATTCAGTTCTTATAGGTAAGTTGACTATCAAAAATAAGGATAACCTATTAAATCTTAACCTTAACAAAAACTATTCTAATGGAAATTTTCTCATTACTAATGGTGAAAAGAAAAAAAAGATATCATTGGTTGGATTAACAGATAAAGAATCGTGCCAAGGGGAACTAATGGAAATTGCTGGTTTTGAAAAAGATAACTTTAAATACTATCTTTTTTATTTTATATACCCTTCTACGGGACTTTATAAATTAAGAGGTAGCTGTGGAGGTGGTCAGGAATCATTGATTGCTTTAATAAAAGTTAACAATGATGTAAAGAAAACTAAAATTGATATAATTGACCTATCTTCTTGTTATAATGGAACTAAATCTTTAATCAATGAAGATGATTTTAACGGAAAAGATTTAAAAAATATATGGAATCAGAAAAAGAAACTAAAAGTAAAAAGGATGAATCTTAGAAAAGACTCATCCGAAATTATAATTATTGATCCTGAAAAAGAAAAAATAGTTAACATTAATATGTCTTGAAAAAATAGTTAGAGCCAAGCGTGTTGCGAATGAGGATAGGAGTAAAAAAATAATGGGCATAGTTTAATATAATGAGGATAAGGATAAAAATGATCATAAATCATAAATCTCTAGAAACCCTAATGATTGGGGAGATAATCATGAATCTTATGAAGAAACAATAATTGAGCTATATGGGCCTAATAGAGATATGACACATGCTTCTATAAGATATAATAAACTAAAAAATAAATTATAATGTTTAAGTGTTTTTATATAATCATCATTCTGGCAAATATATTTTCTTGTAAGGAAAAGAAAACAGATATAAATTCTATAAAAAAATCGGAGTTAAAAGACAATACGTTTAATAGAGGTTTAATATCTAATGATTCCATTATTTACAGTACATCTAAAACATGCAAAGATGTAGAGTACAAAATTGAGCTTAATCACACAGATAAGACAGTAATAATTGATGGAAATAATAATCAATATAATATTTCTGCATCTAAATTAATTGAGGAGATTTCCGATAAAGAAATGGTAAATGATTTTCAGATAAACTGTGAGTGTATTCCTAATGGATTAAAACTCAATTATACATTGGATTTGTTTTTGTATAAAAATAAATCCAAACTGCACTATATACACTTTAAAAATAAAGATGTCTTTATAACTAAAGCTTTCAATTTATATAGTGATCGTAATGAAGAAACCATTTTTGGTCATGAGTTTAAAGAAAAACCATTGTATTCTTATGATGCGATTGATAAGATTGAAAACGAATTTATTAAATTAATTAGCTTTCAAAATTTTCAAAATGAAGATTATGAGCAAAATATAGATGATTATTTTAATAATGTAAAGAATCTGTATAATAATAAATATTATAAAAAATTAATATTAAAAGCGGACACGTTAGTTTTGAGTTCTTGTTTAAAAAATGTTCCTTTTAGTAAAAATTTGACAAAGTACAACGATATAGCATATTATTTAGAGCAATCGGGTGCATACAAAGAAGCTATATTTTTATTAAAAAAAATTACGAAAGAGTTTCCAGACCGTACAGTTGCGTATATAAATTTGGGTGATGCATATTGGGGGTTAGGAGATAAAGAAAAAGCTAAAAAAGCATATAAGACCTATGTCGAGCAAATGAAAAAATCGGGTAAAGAAACCAAAATACCTAAAACCATTTTAGATAGAATATAATGATAAGACTTGTTTGTTTTTTGTTTTTTTCTTTGAGCTTATTCTCTTGTAAAGAAGGGAATTATATAAACCAAAAAAAAATTTCAATTAAACAAGAAGTTTCTGGTTCTTTAGGTAAAGAAAAGAATTCTGAAGTATTAAATGTTTCTAAAAACGACCAACATAACTATAATGGTATTTATGAGTTGACAGGAAGAAACAATTGTGAGTTAACTATTCAGATTACTAATTTGAAATATGAATTTAAGACAAACAAAAAAAATATTTCAGGAAATATAAGAATAGTGAAAAATGAGGGCGCATCATATATTTATTTTGATAATTTATATGGAGATGATCCAAAAGAGATTATTTATGCTAAATATGAGAAAGAGTCTTTAATTATTCAAAATTATGGAAACAATATGAATCCATATCTTAGATTATCCGAATGTGAAGATAAATATCTCCTTTTAAAAAAGATATAGGTTATTGTATTTTAATTAATGAAAAAATAATGGGCATAGTTTAAAAATAGCAGATTAATAAATAATGAAATTAAAGATCACAATAGTACTTATACTATCCGTTATAAACTGTAAAGCACAGGATTTTCCTAAAAAAGAACTGATGGCAGTTTTTGATATAAAAACCTTTAATGAGCATAAAGAAAATAACAGGATAACATGTTCTTTCAACAATAAAAACAAAACTGTTCTGTATGTACGTCGCGTTTCTAACAACAAAGATGGATATACAGAAATAACAGAAGGGTAATATGGGGTATATAGCAAAATTAAAAGTCTTTGGCAGGGAGTGGGAAGTACAAAACGCAGAGGTAGTGTACCACCGCTTTATGAACCCAAAAACAGGGCGCGCAGGAGAACAGCCAATGGGGGGCTTTATATACCTTACCCTGTTATCCGGGTACGGCGATGAGGTGCTGGTATGGTGGATGCTCCATAGTGAAGAAGGAGAGCTCTGTAAATTGACTGGGGGGGAACTATCCTTTTATAAAGACTCTTTTGATACCCCGGTACAGTTTGCCTATAGTTTTAACGATGCCGCATTAGTGCAATATAAAGAAGCGTTTTCTAATCAGGGAGAAACACCAATGACAATAGATTTAGTAATATCCCCAGCGATACAACAATTTAGAGGGCAAACCTATATAAAACACTGGCAAGAGAATTGGGTAAAACCAATAGAACAACTACCATACCAAGCAAAAGAAGAGAGTGTTGAGCCAGAAATTGTACAGGTAGATTGGGTAGATGAAGATAAAAAGAGCATAACAGAGATTCTGTACACAAAAAAAGCAAGTATACAAGCTCAGTTAAAAAACACTAAGGGAGGGGACGTAAAAGTTACCATCACTAAAAAAGATGGCTCAGAATTCGAGAAAAACAAAAAAGAATTCATCTTTTCTAAAACCGCAACCGATGGATTGGTAGAGTTTCCTGTTTTTGAGATAAAAGAAGTATGGCTGGATTTTAAAAATAAAGATATAGACGAACTTATTGCCAGGGTAGAGTATAATGAGGTACACAAAAAAAGTAATTATTTAGAGATTATACCACCGCCAGAAGTCGTAGTGGATTTTAGACCAAACAAAGACTATGATGGGGAGTATGGGTTTGATTATATGCGGGATAAATCAGAAAAAAAAGACCTGTTGACCTACAAGGATATTTTGGGGGCCAATAAAAAGGTAAGCGGCTCTAATGTCTTTACCAAATACGCAACAGATACTAAGTATACCGATTTAAAAGATAACCAATACACTACCATTACCCTACCGTGGTATAAAGATAAAAAAGGAAAAGAGATAGAATATCTGCAAAGTTGGCTGGCGATCTATCCCGGGCAAAAAGTAACCCTAAGCCTGCAATTAGAAACGATAGCCAACCCAAAAAAACAAGATTTAACCCTAGAGTACGATACCAACCTGTTTAAAATCAATACCGATACCATCCCTGCACAATCCAAGGGCAAAAAACGGTTAAAAGATCATGTAGAGATCGAATGTTTAAAAGAGTTTGCCACCGATCAAACCATTAAGGTAATGTACCAAAAAAGACAACTGGGGCAGTTAATGGTATTAAAAAATGATAAAGCCAATCGGTATAAAGCAGATGTGGTGTTTGTGAAGATTAAAACAGATCTAAGTGGAAAGGGAAAGTGGAAAGAAGGAAAAATTGTAGGTGAAAAAGCTCTTTTAGAAAGATATTTAAAACAAGGTTTAATAACTCCAAAAGTTGTAGAAGAAACTATGGATCTAACAGCAGATATAACTTTTAACACCAAATTTGCAGGTAAAAAGAAAGGGTATATAGATAATAAAACAGGCATACATGCGTATCTCAATAAAAAAGTAGATGCCAAATACAAAGATTATTTAAAGGTATATTTTATCCCAGATAAGTGTCCGACTTTTGATAAAAACGGTATAGAATCAGGAAAAGTTAATGGGCAAGCGATGGCAATATCCTCTGATACCGTAGTAGTATTTGGTGGGCATGATAAAGCTACTGTATCTCATGAAGCCCTGCATGCATTAGGGCTGTACCATACCTTTTCATCCCATAAAAAGAATGCCTATAGTTATAAAAAGGGAGCGACATACAATATTATGGACTATTCCCATTGGCAAAAATATGGTAGCAAAAAACGAATACTCACTTGGCTATGGCAATGGAAAAAACTGTGGAGCAATGCACTAGTCTTTAAAGAATGAAAAAAAAAATGAAAATCAAGATATTAATAATCTTAATGCTTACAATTGGAAGTTGTAAAGCACAGACAAATAATAATAATCTAATGCAAAAGAAAATAGAAGTTTTTGATATTAAAGGTTACTATGAAAGATCAAAAGAACCTGAATATGAAGGGTATTATAAAGAAGATAACACTTATGTTAGACAATTTGGGGATAGTTTATCTGGTTTTGTAGAGTATGAAACTTCTCCATCTCTTGAGGAGGTGTTTCAAATTTACAGAAGATTTTATCCAAATGGAAGTTTAATGTTAAAAGGACTTAATTTCCCTAATGATTTTGAAAAAGGAATATGGAAAGAATACGATGAGCAAGGCAATTTAATAAAAGAAACAGATTATGACAAGGGGTTTGACTATACCTGGGAAGATTTATTAAAATTACTAAAAAAACGCGAGGTAGATATAAAGGATACAGATAATACCACCATTAGAAAAGAAGATGGAAACTGGCGATTTTCTTATGTAAAGGGTATTTATATTCATGATGTGATTATCCATGGCAAAACAGGAAAAGTAATACAAGATGCTAAAAATGTTTTTCAGGAAGGCTCTTAAAGTGGATCGTAAAAACCAGAAAAGAGGATATTTATTAAATGACTAAAAAACAACTTAGAACAAGCTATACGATGCAAGTAGTAATAAAATTGGCAACCTTTTTAATACTAAGCATGTTTTTTTACATACAAAGCTGTAAAGCACAGGGCTTTCCTAAAAAAGAACCTATGGATACTTTTGATATAAAAACCTTTAATGAACATAAAAATCATTTGCTTGAATATGAGTTTTTTTTAAAAGACAGCACCTTTGCTCATCAAAGAAAAAGACAATTTGAATATATTGAAACCATTCAGCCAAAAGGTGCATATTTTAGGACAATTAATAGATATTACGAGAATGGTAATTTAAAATCTACTGTAGAGGATTTTCCTAATGACTTTTTAGCGGGCATAATGAAAGAATACGACGAACAAGGTAACTTAATAAAAGAAACCAACTATGATGCTCCGTATAAATTTACTTGGGAAGAGGTATTAGAATGGATAAAAGAAAGAAATATAAATATGGAGTCTGATTATCTAATTATTGCACGTGGTTCTGATGAAAGTGGTACAAGTTGGGATATTACATGGGAGAAAGAAAACAAGAGCAGTTTAAGAAGAGCATTTATTGATGGTGTTACAGGAAAAATAATAAAAGAAATTGACCAAGAGTATCCATTAGATGAATAGTCATAAAAGGTTATACAATGAAATTAAAGATCGCAATACTACTTATACTATCCGTTATAAACTGTAAAGCACAGGGTTTTACTAAAAAAGAACCTATGGATACTTTTGATATAGAAAAATTTGATAAAAATAAGAACCATCGTAAAGAATATGCTGACACCTTATATAATGGAACAATTATAAAACAGAGAGAGAGAAAGAGAGAGTATATTGAGACCATTAAGTATAAGGATAAACACATTGAAGATTTTAATTCTTATCACAAAAATGGTAAGCTAAAGATACAAGGTTATTTCTTGGAAAATGATTTTTATAAAGGAATCTGGAAAGAATACGACGAGCAAGGCAATCTAATAAAAGAAACCGATTATGATAAAGGATTTGATTATACCTGGGAAGATTTATTAAAATTACTAAAAAAACGTGAGGTAGATATTAAAGATACAGGTAATACAACTATTCGAAAAGATGAAGGAGAGTGGTGGGTCTATTATGTGGAAGGGCTTTATATTTATAATATTCGTATTGATGGGAAAACAGGAAAAATACTTCTTGATGACAAGGATCTTTTTGAAGAAGGTTCTTAAAGTGGATTATAAAAACCAGAAAAGATGAAATTAAAGATCATATAATAGTACTTATACTATCCATTTTGAAAATTGGGTAAAGAAACCAAAATACCTAAAACCATTTTAGGCAGAGTTAAATAAAATAATAGAACAACAATAGCAAATTAGATAGCACAGTTGAAAAACATAAAAATATAAGCAGATGAAAAATAGCAACCATTATGCAGTTAATTGGACAGACGGAGTAAAACTAACCAAAGATCATTTTGTAGAAAGTTATTTTAACTCGGTAGATACCATTAGAGATAGCGTGCAAACCAGAATCCATACCTATGATTATGGCTTGTTGCAAGCAGAACAAGGAATGTTGTCTGCCTTAGAAATAGAAACCCAAACCCATACCGAAGAGCGATTGGTACTGGCACTGCAAAGTTGTAATGCAATTACCGCAGGAGGATGCAAAATAAAATTCTCTACAGATATGTATGGGGGCGAAGCTCCTGTGGCAAAGATAGAATCCAAAGATATAGATACCAATAGCAACTTAGAGTTTTATATTATGGTAACTATCAATCCTTTTGAGCTAATCCCGGTAGGAGAACCAGATCCGGAGGTAATCCCTTTGCATCACCCAAATGTGTTACCAAAAGTGAGTCTTAAAATAGTGCCCAAAAGCCAATTTAACAGTAGCTTTTTGGATACCTATTTTTTATTGGCAGGTAAAGTGTATTGGCGCAACGGTAACTTTATCATCGATAAAGAATATACCCCGCCCGTATCCCGAATCTTGTATCACAAACCACTGCACGAATTTTATAAAAAAATTGCACAAGTATTAATAAGATTACGAAACTACTCGGTGATTATCAATAAAAAAAACAAGGAAAAACAACAAAGCAATACACTGGTTCGTAATACCTTTTTGCTAAGTGATAAGGTAATGGATTTTGTGGCCCAACATACTTTTGAGTTTAACCAAACAGGAGAAGAACAACCCCCGGTGTATATCGCACAAAAAATATCCATTTTGGCAAACTACCTGTCTAACGAACTGGCCATTATGGACGAAACCGAAAAAGAAAAACTATTACAATATTACTACGAGTGGATAGATATAAAACCATCGGTTTTTGAGTCTACATTAGGAGATGTAATCGATATGAACTATAACCACCAGGATATCAACACCACCATGGATAAGGTAGATTACTTTGTGGCAGTTATGGATAAATTATGGCGAAGGTTAAGTGATCTGGAGTATATAGGACAACGAAAAGATAATATCGTGATTAGCGAAGAAAGTATAAGTATAAAATCCACGCCCAAAAACAAATCCTGGTCTATAATAGATTAGCAGTATAATGCTAACCTCGTTGTATGTAAAATGAATTTAGGTAACTATTTAATATTTATAAACTCGTGAAACCTTTAAATTATAAAAAAAGAAGAGCTTCTCAACTACAATTTTTGTTGGTTTTTTTGATAACACTAACAGTCCTGTTTTGTAGTAGCTTGTTTGCAATCCATACCGGAAAAAAAGGAATAGATGTCTTAGAAAAAAAGCATGCAGAGTACAATAAAATTTTTGAAAAACAAGCATCTATAACCTTCAAGCTGGATGAGATTACCAAATATCTGTACAGATTAAAAAACAAAAAAAGAACTCTGGGAGAGCACAAACAGTTTCAAGGTTTAATATCTAATATGAGAACAGATATCGAAAACGAAATTGCAAACACAGAATCTGTTGTAGAAGGATATAAATTTCAATTATACAACGAACTATTAGGGCAGGTAAAAGCAATTCAAACCATAGTAGATGACTATGAAAACGAATCCGAAGAATACCTCTATAATAAAGAGTTGTTAGAAAAGTGCAGAGAAAAATACAGGGCCGAAGGGGTAAAGTCAAAAAAATAACAACAGACTTTGTAGTAAAGAACAGGTAATTAAAATATCCAAAAACATGAAAACAGATAATTTAAGCGAATCCTTCTGGAGAAGAATAAAATTTATACTACTATTTACGTTGGCAATTGTCATACTATATATTATTCAAACAAAATATATAGTAAAAATACCCGTGGTAGATAATGGGGAGTTGCTGGAAGCAATCAATAACTATGAAACTATTATAAAAAAGCAAAATGAATATACCGAAAAAGTAAAAAATATTCATGAAGAAGTAAAAGCAATGGAATTCGATATCCATCAAGTGCAAAAAAAGGACGAAATAAATAAAAAAATATTTGGTATTCGATCGGTGTACAAAGAAAATAAAATGAATTCAAAGTACTTTTTTGGGATCCAGTCGGCTAATATATTACAGATTTATTTTGATACAAGAGAAGAACATAGTTCTATGCTAAAAAACAAAAAAATCATTTTGGATAACCTTAATGAATGTAAAGCAAATATTTAAAACCGATGAGATTTAATAAAAAAGTCATATTAATAGTACTTGCCATTGCTATTATCGCAGCATTAATCATAGCGATATGGATGCCCTATAAGACTACGATAAGCAATATGGATTTTTCGATATACGACTCTAATGAAAATTATCATTATGAAGTAAACGAAAAACTAAATTTTTCAGTAAACGATAGTTTAGATTATAAAAACCGTGATATGATATGGTATATGGGTAATGGCGATACCATAATGCGCGCTCATGATGTTAACTATACGTATGACAAAAAAGGAAAATACATGGTTACCCTGGAGGTAGATGCCAAATATAAAATATCCAAATATATAGAGGTAATCTCGTTGCCTAAGAAAAAAGCAAAAGACTCTATTGCCAGAATCTATGGGGTAGATGTGGGGTATGTAGGCGAGGAGTTGGTCTTTTCATCTTATGGGCCCGGTATAGATTCCTGGTTTTGGGAGTTTGGAGAAACAGGTACTGTAGATGCCTACGAGGGGCAAGTCGTATATGTATATAAAAACCCGGGGATATATAGCGTAAAGCTAAAAACAAACACCTCTAAATACCCCGTTAGCCATCAAATACAGATTTTACCATTATTCGAGCCTATCGAAGAATCTGGTAATTTAGATTCCTTATCCTTGGCACAAGAGGATATAAAAATAAGGTTGCAGACCATCGCAGATGCTTCTGTTAACAATAAAAAAGATTATTACAAAAGTTTAAAACATATCGAAAACAGGTATACTTGTAACGATGCCGATGAGGTAATCGTAGTAATCAATGGTGCAAAATATAATGACCTGTACAGCTATTGTCAGGGATTACACCATTTAGAAGGAAAAGGGGAGAAAACGGTACTTATTAATGAAGTGGTGATCGACACCTTTAATTGCTTAAAAAAAATACAAGTAACACAAAGTATAATTAACCAATGATCCAATATTCGCAACACAATAAAAAACAAAAACTTAAAACAGGTACAGTACTTTTTTTAGGTACGTTTTTAAGTCTTTTATCGGTATTGGAAACACCGCTTTTAGCACAGGTTAAGAAATATACCAAAATCGAAAAAACAAAAAGAAACACCTATAATCTGGAAGAAACCACAAAAACACGAAAAAGACAGAAAAAAGATAAAAGTGTATACAAAGTATATTCAGACAGATCCAAAAATTTGGTGTATTTAGATCCTTACGCACAAAAAAAAGGAGAGGATCAGGATATGCTAACCCCCTTTTATGTGCTGGATCAAGAAAATGATTATTTAGAAGTAGCAACAGCAGACCCTGAGGTACTAGGAAAGCCTAAAGGATTATTTTCCTTTTTATTTAGCGGAAAAAGAACTTTTAAAGATGCCAAAAAAGCAAAATATGTAGGGTGGGTTCATAAAGATAATGTCATACATTATGCACACCCAAAATTAAGCGAGTATAATTACAAACCTATGCGGTATGCAGTAGGGGTGCAGGATCTTAACACCTTATATACTATCGAAAAATATGTTAAAGAAGACTCGGTATACGTATTCAAAGACCCGTTGTTTAAAGAAAAAAGCGATAAAAAACTAATGCTGGATCAGTTTGTGTTTTTATATAAATACAACCCCAATAAAAAAGCCGCATTAGTTTCTAATCTGGCACACCTTAAACCAGAGGATTCTGTTTCCAGAACCATAGGTTGGATACCGGGATCCCTGTTAAAACAAATCGGGCAGCAACAGGTATATGCTATAGATCAAGTAGATTCATTAGCCTTTTTTGAAAAAACAAAAGGAGCGTATACGTATATAGATGCCAATGAAATAGGAGGAGGATTTATCTATGACCTTTCAAAACATAAAGAAAAAATAATACAAACTGAAGATTCTACAACCGTAGCAGTACCAATAAGCGTTTGGAATCACTATGACAATAAATTGATAAATGTAGATGGAGAAGATGTATTGATCAGAAAATTAAAAGATATAAAAGCAGACAATAAAATTGTAAACTTTCATTTTATTTTTGATTGTGGAGAAGAGCTTAAGAAAAAGCAGCTTCTGCTCATGAGTTCCTTGCAGAGGATATGGGTACTACTATCTACCGAAGAAAAATATAAAGGATATGAGTTTAGTTTTAGTGCCAGTTCTTATGGTTGCGGAAAATTTTATGCCTTACCAAAAACCAAATCTTTTTCCTTATGGGTAGACTATCTTCAAAATATATTTTTGGACACAAAAAATTATGTTGCCAATGAGATCAATACCAAAGGTATAGAACAATGTTTTGAATATGCAATAGCAGGTATGCCAGAGCAAAGTTTTACCAATAATATTATAATGGTAGCTGGCGAAGAACGGTTTTTCACCCCACCAAATATCAAAGATATTACCCAAAAACTAGGACAAACATCCTCCAGGATAATTTTTTACCAGTTAGAAAATAAAGCAGACGATCAGCATCAGGATTATCTTTTACAAGCAAAAGATATTTTAGGTCGTGTTAGCACAAATCATTCTGGTTTTATAAGAGCGTTTATAGTAGAAAACGACCTTATCAAAAACGAAAATATATTCACAAGCATACCAGCAGTAGATAATATCTATGTATACGATGCTCCCGATAACAGCACCTATCAGGGAGGGGTTGTTTTTCCTAAAATAAATAAAACATTATTTGCTACATCCTTTGATAAAGCATTGGATTCGGTATTAAGTAAAACTATACGGTTTAATGCCACATTTACGGGATCTTTAGAATATCATGCAAAAAAACTGGGGTTTTTAAGAAGCAAATCGGGAGAAAAAATAAAAGAAATGATTTTAAGGGATACCACCTACTCTAACAGTTTAGGGATGTTACCAAGAAATTATATGTATGAAAAATATTACAAAAATAAAAAATATAGCCCACAAGATAATCCCGATGCAGTTACCGGGTATTTGCTAAGTAAAGAAGAATTAGAAATAGCAATAGACAGTTATAAATCGTTAGTGCCACTGTTTTCTAAAGAAGTAAAAAGAAAAGAACGACGACGATTGTATCGTATGTACAGAAAAAATAGTAGAAATATTAATAAAGATTTGTTTAGAAGAACCTTAAGAAGAAAAGACTATCTGGCAGATTTAATTTTTACAAAAACAGGAATTCCTGTAAAAAACGATTTTTTACTCAAAACCAAGATCAAACATATAAAACGAAAACGAAGAACATCACATGCAGCTTTTACCAAAATAGTAAAAGAACTAAGAGAAAAGATAGAAGTATTAGAAGAAATACTATCCAAAAAGAATACAAAAATGTATACAGACGGTAGTAAAAAGCAATATTATTTTATTTCAGAACATCATATTCTTTAAAAAAATGAGTACATCTACAGATTTACCTATACATGACGTTATCTTAAAAATAATGTATAATGCAGACAGAGAAAAACCAATAGGGTTAACTGCGGGAGACGTTTTATGGAAAATTGATAACCCCGAAATTACAGAACGATATGTAAGAGAGGTATTAGATTGGTTGGTTAGAGAAAAAAGAGCACAAGTATATCTCGATAAATATAGCCTGGACAGGTATGAGTTTTTGGATCAAAAAGCTAAATACCAGGAAGAAGAGGAAGAAGACGGGGTGGAAGCAGGAAAAGAAACCTACTACATAAAACCATCTAAGAAAAAGATCAAAAATATAAGAAGCAAAATACTCTTTTTTGTTGGGCTAATACCATTATGTGTTGTAACCTATTTATATACCAAGATGGATAGGGATTATGAGATATCCACAAAACTAATAACCCCCAATACTATTGTAGATACACAAACGCCTGCAAAAAAGTTATTTTTACCTAATAATAAAGAAGAAAATATACAAAAAAAAATAGAAGACATATCCTATTTGTTTTCCAGGCAGAATAGTAATAATACCGATGTACAACAAGAAATAGCCAGATTATATAAGATTACCGATAGCTTACAAAAACAGCAACAATCCAGGTTAAATATAATACAGCAACAACTGGATAAAAATATAAACGAAAACATTACGTATACAAATGATATTTTACATAAAATAATACTTTGTAATATCATCTTTTTGTTGATTATCACCTTTACTTTTTTTAAAAGTAAAATTTGAATATTTTAAAGCAGAAATATTTTTTTTATAAAAACTATTTCTGTATATTTGAAGTAACAAATGACAATTTAGAATCTTCTTCTTTCTTGTAAAATAAACTGTCGTACTTGTCTGGTCATAGATCGGTTAGGTCTATTCAATGAGTATTCACTCGGGAGTTCCTCCCAAATAAGCACGTTTATTTTTAGTTGAGAAAATTTTCTATTGGCATAGAAAATCAGGTCTGTTTTGTATCTATACAATACTAGTCGCTATACGTGCAAAACAACCAAAATCAATTATTAATTAATTATTTAAAAAAAAACATTATGGGATCATTTAGAGCATCATTAAGGTTTGCAGGAAAAGAATTTGATGTATTGGCTACAGAATACATATTTAGTAGAGACACAGACAAAAAAGGTAAAGTTTCTTCTAATGTATACGGTGGTAGGATTAATATCACTGTTGAGTCTACAGAAGATACTTCTATTATCGAAGCAATGCTAAACAGTCAGTTTAAGGCAATAGAAGGTGAAATCATTTTTAAGAAAACCAATGAAGATGCCTCAATGAGGGCGGTTGGATTCAAAAATGGATATATCGTATACTACAAAGAAAGTTTAGAAGTAAACGGAGATACCCCAATGACCATCAACTTTACAATATCAGCAGAAGAGATGTCTATTGGTAACGCAACTATAGATAACCGTTGGCCAGTAGCATAATTTAGTACAAAAGCAAGTCAAATTATTTGGCTTGCTTTTTTATCTGTTTTTTTGATAACCATATAGTTGTACAAAAATCATGTTTGTGTATATAAACGTGTATGATAAATTGTATACCATATAGTAGTTATGCTAATAACCCGAGTTGGATTAATATTTGGGTATGTACCATAAAAAAACCGTCAATTCGAGTGGTTTTTGTATTAGTCTTTCGATTGCATTCGAGATGATATGTAAAAACTATACTTCGGCAAGTTCAGCAGAGAGCTATCGAGAATGGGTTTTTAGTGCTGAAATGCCAGTCATCTTGAGCTTGTCGAAAGGTTGATGCAAAATTCTTAGCAGAATTTCATTCAAACTGATGTATTTCAGATGAATCGGGTTTCAGGTTAATAGGATAAGAGGTGCTTTACTTTGCACAAAATCAAAACTTAGATTTTTTACACTTAACTTTTCTTTTAAAAACATATCATTTATGAAACTAAAACCTGAAGAAAATTTAGATAGCAATTATTCTAATTTCTAATATATAAACTGGTCTGGTGTAATATGACTATGTGATTAAAAATCTTAAGATATTTGTTTCAATTACTCTTTTGGTATTAGTTGTTATTGCAGTATCGATTTCGGTTATAAAGCCAACAGAGGAGCAGCGTATTGAGGATCTATGGAATGCACTTTTGCAAAGTAAAACAGTAGAAACTGAAATTAATAATATAAATGCCCTCAATAAACTAATGTCCTCAAAACAAGGGTCTATACAAGTGGTAGGAAACACCATAGGTAATACTCATGAGAATATGTTAAGTTTTACAGGTGGTCTGGATGATATTAAAAGCATTGATGTTGCTTTTTATTGGGCAAAAAAAGAATTTAAAGGAATTAGATGGAAACCCTTAAAAAAGGAAAACTTGTATGTCTTTTTTCAGGAATAACATAAAAATGATATCCGTAATAAACTTTAATTATAATACAATATGCAAAAAGTAATAATTACGGTAACTAACAATAAAGTAGGGGTGGCTAAACTAACAAGTTATCCTTATCGTCCAAAAAGATTAAAATATCAAGTGCCCTTATATAAAGTGCAGGTAAGTGGCAAAGATACATTAGGAAACGAGGTTACAGAAGATTTTGAAGCAATACGGTTTGGTGTAAAAAGAACAACTACTGTTAATGCACATGTGGTAGGTTTGCAAGATGCACAATCATATATATTAACATGGGATTATATAACTACTATGGAGGAGATGGCATGGCGGGTATATGCAGGGTTTTTTGTGCATAGAGGCCCGGATTATCCATCTTCAGGGACTTTCGGATCGATAGGATGTATAGAAATTTGTGGTGTTGGCGAATGGGATAGATTTAATAATTTGATTAAAGAACTATCAGGATCTGTTTCTTTAGAAGAAGTTAGTAATAATCGATTAGCACAGATAGTATATGAAGCTGCGGCTAAGCCTCTATTAATAAAACTATAAAACAATAGTATGAACCTGATGCTAAAATTTATTACAATATTCATATTCTTTATAAGCTGTAAAGAAAGAAAACAAAATGAAGAAGAAAAACAATCTGAAAACCTTGTAAAAAAACAGGTTCAATTACAGCAAGAAACAAATGTCGAAACAAAGGATTCTATCCAGGTTTTTTATATAAGTTATGATAGTATTAAGAGCAATACAACAGAAAAAATATCCATAATCAATAAAGGGTTACTAGCGGATTTTAAAGGATATAAATTCGATAAAGACCCTAATGAGTTACGGGATTTAAAAAAAATACGGGAGGGGAGTAAATCTAAAGGCTTTTTAAAAACATTGGCCAGAGATTTTAAAAACAAAGATTTTTTAGAAGTGTCCTCTGTTCACTATTCGTATATAGTTCCAGAAGATAACAAAGGATCAAGTCATATATCTGTAGAGCAATGGGATTTTAAAGACCCACAAAAAGCAAAATCCTGTTTCGAGAGTTTAAAAAGATACAACGAAGTAGAGATTTATTTTAAAACAATAAATTGGATATGGGTGCATCAGGGCAATACAATATTTTTGGTATTTGCATTAGATTATCAAGTTACAGATAAGGAGATGCAACGTATAAAGCAAGAAATAATCAATGTCATAAAACCATCAGGCGAGTACCAAACGGTTCAGTTTTATGAATAAAACATAGTAAACAGGTATTTAAGACTTTCAAAACAATGCCCGTTTACCCGCATACTAATTAAAAGTTAGCATCGCTATGCTTTTAAAGAAGATAAAAAAATAACTTTTTTGATGTAAATAAAAATAGTGTGATATGATAGAGCCAAAAACAAAAATAAGTATAGATGGAGAATTTCTTGTCAACTTTGAGAATGTATCTCTTAATCAGCAAATAAATGAACATCATGATTTTGAAATTACTCTGGATTATGATACTATAGAGTCTTTAGGGACACACACATTAGATAAATCAAAAGAATGGCTGGGCAAACCAGTAGTGATCGGCTTTGATGAAACCGAATTTTTGGGGGTGATTACCAATGTGCAACTTATGCACGATAATGGGTTTAACAGCAAACTTATTGTTAGTGGCTACTCCAATACCATAAAACTAGAAGCAGGGGTCCACATGCAATCCTGGTTGCAAAAAAGCCTTTCCTCTATAATCAACGATACCGTTAGTGCAGCAGGAGTACAAGCAGCCGTATCTCCGGTATTTAAAACACCAATAGAGTATCAGGCGCAATATCAGGAAAGCCATTTTCAATTTATACAACGTTTGGCAAAACAATACAATGAGTGGCTGTATTATGATGGTGTAAAACTTATTTTTGGGAAACCAAATTTAGAAGCAGCAATACCAATAGAGTATGGTAAAGATATAAACACCATAAGCATATCCATACAAGCCAAAGCAAACAACTATACTAACTTTTCGTACAATGCATTGGATGATAAAAAAAACGAATCCAAAACCAAAGGAAACGTAGCAGGGTTAAACGAGTTGGGTGCCTTTGCATTAGACAGTTCCAAAAAACTGTTTACCATCGAGCCTAATGGATTTTCTGTAGCAAGGGTAAAAGACAAGAGCGAGATAGACACCGTTCTTAAAAACAAGCAGTCCAGTGCTGTAGCAGATGCAAACGTTCTTAGCGCAACCAGTCACCTGCAAGGACTTACCGTGGGATCGGTAATAAAAGTCACCTCTGCACGATACGATAAAGGAGAGTTTGACATAAAAAATTATGGCGAATACATAATCACCCAAATTACCCATAATGCAACAGGATCTTATGAGTACACCAACCAATTTAAAGCAATCTCGTCTGGGGTAGAAGTTTTACCAGAACCAGGGGTAGAGTTTCCGGTGGCACAACCGCAAATAGCAACCGTATTATCCAATAACGACCCTAAGAAAAAAGGAAGGGTACAAGTACAGTTTTTATGGCAAAAAGCAGAGATGAAAACCTCATGGATACGAGTGATGACTCCAGATGCAGGAAAAAGCGATCTGGTAGGTGTAAACAGGGGGTTTGTGCATATCCCGGAAGTAGGCGATCAGGTAATGGTAGGATTTCGGTACAACGATCCAAACCGCCCGTTTGTAATGGGTAGCCTGTTTAGCGGTACAACAGGGGCAGGAGGCCTGGATGGTAATAAAATAAAAAGCATTACAACACGTAGTGGTAACACTATTATTTTTGATGATGATACAGGTAGTATAACGGTTTCTGATGCAAAGAAAAATAAAATGGTATTAGATGGAGAAGGCAATATAGCGGTAAGCTCTTCTGCGTCTATAAAATTAACCACGGGAGAAAGTTCCTTGTCCCTAAACAGCGACGGTACAATTAGCTTAACAGGAAAAAATATAACAATAGATGGTGGAGACTCTATCACGAATACAAGTACAAAAGCAGTAACCATTAATGGGGATCAAGAAGTTAGCGTAAACTCTAATCAAAAAGTAAATGTTAATTCTATGAATGAAGTAACCATTAACGGAACCGCAAAAGCTACCATAAGTTCTTCGGCAACAACAGCAGTACAAGGCACTATCATCAAATTAAATTAATGACAGAGAACAATCCCATACAAGAACGTATTAATCAATTGCTCCAGAAATGGACTATAGCAATTAATACCCCTGGGGTAAAAGTGGTTAGAATCCTGTCAGAACACGATGAAGAGGATATGATCAATACCCTTTTTGAGTATATGTTGGCTGTAGATACCGATCAGGAAGATTTTGTAATGGTTTTACAAGAACCTTTTTCTGGCCATGAAGTATATAGCAAACACTTGTTAGAAGAAATAGAAGAAGAAATAAACCAATGGAACACTGCAAAAATTCCTGAAGATATACCTTTTAAAACCATAGAATGGAAACCCGATTACACATTGGGATCAGACAATAATGTAGCGCAGCTTCTGGTTAAAAATCTAAACAATTTTGCAAACTATTTAATCCCGGATCAAAAAACCAAAGTTAGTATTGTAATACGAATGTACCAGGTAGAGAAAAATGAAGCCTGCAGGTGGTTAGAAGACCTATTGCAGGTAGAAACAGCACCGCATCTTGTTTTTGGTATTAGTGATACCCTTACCAACAAAATTTTTGATAAACTAGAAAACGGCAACCAAGAGAGAGTATACACCATTTATCCTCAATTGGATATGGATGAAGCTGTAGAGGAGCTTACTGCACTAGGAAACCCTAATGCTGCCGAGACCCCATACAGGACCAGTCTGGTAAAATTAATGAATGCCGTAAAAAACAGAAAGAAAGACGAAGTACAAGAACATGCCAAAACATGTTTGACCATAGCAACAAACGAACTAAAAAAAGACCCAAACTGGTTGGCACAGATTGTAATAGTATATACTATATTATATAACAATCAGGTGGGATATAAAAAATATAACAAAGGAGTATATTATGCAGGAAAAGCTGTCGAAGCCTCCTTATTGTCAAAAAATTTGATAGAGCCAGAATTATCTAATCGGTTAATAGGGCAAACCCATGTTGGCCTTGGGGCCTTACTCAGCGTGCAGAAAAAATGGGAAACAGCATTAGAAAACTACCTCATAGCCAATGAGGCATATACAGCGTGCGAAGATTATGTAATGCAAAGCGAAACATTTAGGCTATGCGGGTGGGCATGTGAGAAAACAGGAGCATACTCAGAGGCATCCAAACACTATATAAAAGCGTACGATCTGGTATATAAGCTTTCTCCAGAACTAATAAAAGGATCTACTTTTCCTTTCATACTAAAAAAATTGATAAATAATGGGGAGCGATTAAAACACATATCCGATAAAAAAATGGATGAGGATCTAATCCCTGTTTGGGGAGAATCCTGGCGTACCGAGGTAGAAAAATACGGTAAAACAAGAAAAACGTTATGATAGACAATTTTTTGAAATTTATGGAAACAAACCCACACTACGGGTATTTAATCGGCGTATTGGGATTTGGTATTTATCTCTTAGGGCTTATCCTAAACTGGAAATGGACACTGGAGCCGGGAGGAGGATATTTTAATGTAGTATACTGGATAGAAACCTTTGGAGAAAAAACCGTGCGCATAATTCTGGGTGTGGTCATGGCTGCGGGCATGTGTAGTTGTCTGGCAATATTTATGTATTACAACAATTTGCCCGCAAAATAATTAATATAACTTATAAGTATGAACGCTGTACCAATATATATAGATAACATCCCATGGAAAACCATAGGGGCCTTTTTGGTAGTGGCCATATTTTGTGGTATTGCTTTTTACAAAGAATTTTTTTTGTTAAGTGCTAGTGACAAAGAATATTACAAACGATTAGAGAAAAAATCAAAAACTAAAGTATCAGGTAGAACGATAGTGGCTATTATAGGGGCGCTTTTGGCAGTAGTAAGCTTTCTTCTTGCCTATATTTTTTACATGCAAAAATAGATCAGAATGGCTAAACTAGTAAAATCAAATAGAAAAATAGACGCTTCAGCAGAAGAGAACCATTTTGACTGGGTAAGTGAAAATATCAATTCAACTGTAGGGGAGCAATTAGGAGGATTAAACCAGGCAGCAACCAATGCCTCTGATATTGCCAATAATGATAATCTAAGCACAGGTACTAAAGCAACCGCACAGGCACTCAATGCAGCAGATGCCGGGATACAGGCTTTTGGTGCGATTACGGGGCTTGCAACTAATCTGGCAGAATCCGCTGTATTGCCCATATTAGGGGCATTAGGAATGCAGGGTATCGCCTGCCTTCCGATCACCAAACAAATGGATCCTGTTATAGGAATAGATGTGCATATAGTCACCATGCCACCTATGATACCAACCCCTATGCCTCACCCGTACATTGGGATGTTATTTAGGTCTAAAGATTTTATAGCTGCCGCCATAGCCTCTTTTATACCACCCCCACCAGAACCTCCAACCCCAGAAGATCCAGATAATATCTCTAATGCAGAGCAACAAGAAGCAAATGTAAACAAAGCAGTTACCATTGGGCATACTGTAGCAACTATGGCAGTAGGCATGTTGGGTGCTACTGTAAAAATAGGAGGATTCATTCCAAGAGCAGTAGCAGGAACTCCAACAAAAAGTATTCCGCATTTCCCTATGGGACCTGGTTTTTTTCCAGCAACATCGGCAGCTATAGAAAAAAACAAAGGACACGCACTATTCGGAAGCTTGCTAGCATTGGCAGATGATGATCCCATAGCAGGAGGAACTGTTCATTTGCATAACGACTGTTGGGATATTGGTATTCCTTCACCACATACTTTTCGAAAAAGTAAAAACACAGATGATAGTACCAAGTTTAAATTACAACTCTTTATGCCAACTGGGGTAATAACCCCAATCCCAATGGCAACCAGCATACTTACCAATCCGGTACCAGCCCCTTTTAACCCAATGGCATTAGCAACAAAAGCAGCAAAAGGAGCTTTTGGAAGGCATTTTAAAAAATTAGCAGCAAAGGTTGGGCATGGTGCTGTCAATAAACTAATCAAAAGTGATGCGTTAAAAGACAAGCTTCATAAAAAAATATGTACTACAACTGGTCACCCTGTAGATGTGGCATCAGGGATGTTTTTTACAGATGAAGAAGATTTTACATTAAACGGCCCTATACCACTATCTTGGGAGCGCACCTGGTATGCAGAAAGTGATTACAAAGGACCATTAGGTAATGGGTGGCACCATAGTTATGATATAGGTATTGTAGTAGACCCCGAGCAAAACAATATCACTTTGCGTATGCAAGATGGGCGGCCTATAGCCTTTAGGACACCACAAATACATACGCCAACCTTTAATAAAGCAGAGCAGTTGGAAATGCGAGTGAACGATAAAGGAGAATATTATGTATGGAATATAAAGGAAGAAGTATTCTATTATTTTACCCAAAAAACTTTTAATGAAGTACAATTATTAAGAAGCATTGTAAATACCAATAGCTTTAGCATTCAGTTTAAATATGATGACCAGGGATATTTAACTCAGATTATAGATAGCGCACACCGTACATTAACAGTTCAAAATGATACAGAAGGACGTGTTATAGAGATACATGCCCCGCATCCAGAAAACAATACAACCACCTTTGTAATAGCACAATACAAATACGACGATATAGGGAACATGCTACAGCAAACCAATGCCGTAGGAGATAGTATGTATTTTGAGTATCAAGGCTATCTAATGATAAAAGAAACCTGGCGTAACGGATTAAACTGGTTTTTTAAATACGATGGCACCAAAATCGGATCTCGCTGTATACACACCTGGGGAGATGGTAATATCCAAAACCATAAACTTACATTTTTTGATGGGCTCACTCAGGTAAAAAATAGCCTTGGCCACCTTACAGAATATTACCATAAGGGTGGCTTGGTAACAAAAAAAATTGACCCCAATGGCGCAGAGCACCATTGGTTGTATGACAAAGACAACCAGTTGCTGTCAGAAACCGACCCCATGGGCAATACCTATATGTACAGCTATGATGACCTTGGGAACCAAACACAAGTGGTAGACCCCATAGGGGCAACCGTGGTAACAGAATATACAGATACCAACCAGCCACATCTGCCCACAACCGCGTTAGATGCCAATGGAGGAAGATGGAAATGGAAATATGACGACCAAAGCAATGTTATAGAGCGGCAAAATCCAATGGGCGCCACCAGTAAGATGAACTATCAAGATGGGCTATTACAAGATATCACCGATGCCTTGGGTAATACCACTACCTTAGGGTATACCAGCCAATATTTGATAGAAACCGTGACCGATAACCAAGGCAATACCACCAAATATCAATACGATAACCTGGGTAGGTGCATACAAATCACCAACCCAAAAGGAGCGGTGCAAAAACGAAGTTTTGATCTTATAGACCGAATTATAAAAGTAGAAGACTTTGATGGCAACCACATAGAACTGGCGTATGACGGCATAGACAACCTGTTGCATTATAAAGACCAGCAGCAAGAAGTGCGCTACCAATACAAAGGCATGTGGAAACTCACCCGCCGTACAGACAAACGGGGCGCAACACACTATTTTTATAATACAGAAGAGCAACTTACCGAGATCGTAAACGAAAAAAACATACCCTATAAATTTACATTGGACACCGTGGGCAATGTTATTGAAGAAACCAGTTTTGACCAACAAAGCAAATACTACGAGCGGGATTTGGCAGGACGGGTAATACAACTTACCAAACCCAGCGGAAAAACAACCCAGTACGCCTACGACAAAGCCAGTAGGATCACAAAAATATCGCACAACAATACAGGATCACAAAGTTTTGCCTATAACAATGCAGGGCAGTTATTAGTAGCAGAAAACGGGGATGCCAAAGTAGAATTTACCCGAAACCAACTCGGGCTTATAGAAAACGAAACCGTAAACGGGCATACCATAACACACCAATACAACGCCTTGGGGGTGCGCACCAATCTGCAAAGTAGCCTAGGGGCAGATATAAAATACCAACACGATGATTTTGGCAACCTGGCAAACCTAACAGCCTCTCATCAACAAACTCAATGGCAGGCAAATTACCAATACGATACACTGGGATTTGAACTCGCCCGCATATTGCCAGGTAAATTAACACAAAACTTTGACTATGATGCCATAGGCAGGCTAACCGGGCAAGAAACCCATACCGCCAAAAAACAAAAACACCAACGCAAATATACATGGGGGGTCAATGATCGGCTTCATGCCATAACAGACAGCAAACAAGGGCTCACTACCTATGGGTATACCCCAACAGGGCATCTGGAGCATGCTAAATATGCCGATGGCACCCAAGAGCACAGGACAGCAGACAGCGTAGGCAACCTTTACGAAACCGAAACCCTAAAAGACAGGGAATACGCCTATGGGGGCAAACTCATCAAAAAAGGGGCATGGCACTATAAATATGATGATGAAGGTTTTTTGACAGAAAAATACAAAGGCAGCAGTAGCCTGTTCTCTAGCAAAACAGACCATTGGCGGTACCAATGGGACGATCAGGGCATGCTGGCTACAGTAATACGACCAGATAACCACAAAGTAAAATTTACCTACGATGCCTTAGGCAGACGGCTATCCAAAACCTTTAAAAACACTACAACCCGATGGTTGTGGGATGGCAATGTACCGCTCCATGAATGGAAAGAAAATCAGAACGGACAAATATTGAGCAATACCACCGTTAATGAAGATGGTATCATTACATGGGTTTTTGAAGAAAACAGTTTTATACCCACCGCAAAGTTAAAAGGAGACAAAAAATTTAGTATATTAGCAGACCATTTGGGTACGCCCACACACATGTATAATGAAGAAGGCGAAACCACTTGGGAGCGTTCTTTGGATAGCTTTGGTAGGTTAAAATCTGGGGATCATGGTAGTTGTCCGTTTATGTATCAAGGGCAGTACTACGATACCGAGATAGAACTCGCCTATAACAGGTTCCGCTACTACGATCCTGAGGATGGACGGTACATCTCACAGGATCCAATAGGACTGGCGGGAGGAATGAACTCTTATACGTACGTGCAAGACTCCAATTCTTACATAGATCCATTTGGTTTAAGTTCTAAAACATATGTTAAAAAGAATGAAGTTCTAACTTATGATAACTTTAGAAAAAAATCGAAAGTTGGAGATAATTTAGAAGGACATGAAGTTTTGCAAAATTCAATCCTTAAACAAAAAGGCTTAACAAAAAAGAGACTAGATACAGACGCTTCGAAAAACAATCCTGTTATTGCTTTAGATAAGGATACACATAAAAAAGTAAATAAGGCACAAATCGAGCAAGGAACAAAAGATATGAGTGTTAAAGAAAGTATTGAAGCGAATTCAAAAATTTTAAGCGATAACGGTGTTCCAGATACTTCTGTTAATCAAATCAAAAATGACGCAATTAGTCATGCTCAAAACTTAAACATTTACAATTGATGAAAGAAATTTTAAGAAAATTAAAGGAACAAATTGATTCATTGGATGTTGATGAGTTAAATGAGAACATCTATTTACTTGAAGAGACAGCGTATATGGAAGACAAAAATCTTATTATGGACGTGCTTTTTTTAATTTTAGAGACTAATTCAGATGAAGATTTTGGCAGTCCAGGTCCAATTGTTCATTTTTTAGAAAAATTCTATAAAATGGGTTACGAAGAAAAATTAATTGATTCAATTAATAAGAAACCCACAAGTCATACTGTTTGGATGTTAAGCAGAATCTTGAATGATTCGGAAAATAAAATTTCTAAAATCTATCCTAACATTATGATAGATTTATTAGATCGTAAGGATATAGGTGATGATTTGAAAGCTGAAATAAGTGATTTTTTGAATTAAGATAAATAAAATAATGAATTTCCGCCCGCTCCGCAAAGTCCCCCTGCTAGCGCGAGCGTCTCGCTCGTGCCGTCAAAGAGTAAGCATGGTATAAAAAATAAAGTACCCTGCTAGTGCTAGTTTGTAACTAGTACCCCGCTCCGCAAAGTCTCCTGACTTCGCGGTATAGTATGAGTAAGCAAAAGAGATAAAAGATAAAGTAACCTTAAAACCAAAGATATGCCAATCAAAGACAGAGATTACAACAAAGCCAAGGCGCTGTTAGAAGCAGCGGGTAGTAAAAGTGCCGAGAAATCGCATCCTAAACACACAGGCAGCAAAGGTTCTCCCGATAGTCATGGCAGGAGTTTGTACAGTGAGGCGCAACAAGATTTTGGCGGGCAACCCACCGCAGCACAATTAGAAGCTTTACGTAAAGCAGGCGATTTGCTAGGGGTATAGATATACTAAATAACCAAAAAAAACCACAACAGATGTTGTGGTTTTTTTGTTACATAATACTTTGCAGCTTCACTTGTTTTAAAAAAGCGTCAAGCAATGCAAAAACATGATCCTTATTCTCAGGGGTCAATTGCTGTATATCTTGTAGTCGTTTTAAAGTCTCCTTATCAATCTGCTCATACTCCCCATCTTTTACCAGATAATCTAGAGTAACCCCAAGTGCATCTGCTATTTTAGTAGCTACATCAATAGATGGTGTGTTTTCTCCACGTTCGTACTTACCAATAATATCTCCAGATGTTCCTACCATCTTCCCTAAATCAGCCTGTTTGATTTTTTTTTGTTTTCTGGCAAACGCCAATCTTTCTGAAAAAGCCATAAATACCTCGTTTTTATCACCTATTTACTAGGTTAAGACAAATATAAACGACTTATAGGTTAAAAACAATTACAATAACTCTTGTTTAAAAACGTTAAATGAGTTAGATTTGTGAGGTATTTATCAGATTACACTTTTTTCAACAATTTTTAATACACACAAAACTTCATGAGACACAGAAAACTCACGCTACAATCCGATCACAGAAAATGTGCTGATAAAAAGTATAAAGCGTATCCTGGTTTAAAACTATGTGGTAAGTGGTTACAAGATTGTGGGTTCAGTCCACAAGATAAAGTACGTATCACGGTAGACAGGGAGGTATTGATCATAGAACTCGTGAAAGATTAACCTTATGGAAATCACACAAATCAAAGAACACTTATCGATTACCGAGGTATTACAGCATTACGGGGTTACATTAATTAAAAACAAACATTGCAAATGTCCGTTCCATGACGATAAAACGCCAAGTATGCAAGTGTACCTTGATAGTAACACGGTATATTGTTTTTCTGGCAACTGTGCTAAGAGCGGCAAATCTATGGATGTTATAGATTTTATCATGCACAAAGAATCTATCACAAAACACCAAGCCATTGAAAAAGCCAAAGCAATGTTAGTACCTGCTGCAGAAACCAAACCATCCATAACAAAAACCCCTGTATTGATCCTTGGCAAAGTGTTTACGACCCTAAAAGAACAACTGCCGCGAAGCAGAAAAGCTACCAACTATTTAAAAGCAAGAGGATTGTTGGGCTTAAAAGAAGTAGGTAGTAATCACCGTAGCGGTTCAGGAACTACAGCTTACAGTTTTAAAGACCTACGGGATTGTATTGTTTTTCCTCTCCAAGACAGCCACGGGCAGACCGTATCTTTATACGGTCGTAGCATGACAGGGGTAAAGAATGTACATTATTATTTAAAAAACCGCAAAGGTTTATATCCTGCATATCTCGATACCACAACAATACACTTGATCCTGACCGAAAGCATCATTGATGCCGCCACGCTACTACTACACGGTAACTTACCAAAACACACAGCAGTATTAGCCTGTTATGGTACCAACGGATTTACCCCAGAACACGCCGAGGCAATAAATAAACTAAAAAACCTAGAGACGATTATCGTCTTTTTTGATGGGGACGAAGCAGGTCGCACAGCAGCGACGAAATTACAAAGCCAGTTACAAAAAGACTATCCCAATATAACCATCGGTGCCATTGACACCCCAAAGGACGAGGACATCAATAGCCTGTGGGTTAATAATGAATCTACCGAGTTATTTACTACACTATTACAAGAGGTGGTAGCACCACAAGCTAAAAATAAAAAAGAAGCAATATCACCAGAAAAGGCAATGCCTTTAGACTTTACGATCAAAGGACAAGTACGAAATCTGGGGGATAGCTTAAAAGTCACACTACAATCCAAAAACCCCAAAAACCATAGTGTAGTAATCCAAAAGCTAGACTTATATGAGTATGCCAGTTTAGAAAAGCACGCCAAACAAGCCTCCAAAGCATTGGATATACCAGAAGATACGATACTAAACCACTGGCAGAACTACGCATTAGAGCTCGAACAGCAAGCCACCCAAAAACAAAAAGAACCAGAGTATACCATAGATGCCGCCACCCAAGCCAAATGTATCGAATACCTAAAACATCCGGAGTTACTAAAACGCATCAATATTGCCATTGGTAAAACAGGGGTAGTGGGCGAGGTCGATAATCGACTTTTATTATTCCTTATAGCTATTAGTTACCCAAGCAAACAACCGTTGCATGGCTTAATACAGGGCAGTAGTGGTAGTGGTAAAACCAAGCTGTTACAAAGCATCTACAAATTAATCCCTGCAGAACATTACAAGAGTTTTACCCGTGTAACCGAAAGCAGTTTTTATAACTTTAGCCAGAACACTTTACAACACAAATTATTATGCTTCGAGGATATGGATGGACTCAAGGAAGAAGCTTTACTGGCATTACGGGAACTACAATCTAACGGTAAATTAATAAGTGCCACGACCCAAAAGATGGAAAGCGGTAAAATGCAAAGTATGGAGCGTATCGTAAATGGTCCGATATCCAGTTTAAGCTGTACCACCAAAGCCGATACCTACGAGGATAATATAAGCCGGTGTTTTGTCATTGCCGTAGATGAATCCGTAGCACAGACAGGCAAAATAATTGATTATCAGAATAAGCTAGCATCAGGGCAGATCGATCTGCAGCAAATACAAAAAACACAACGCTTCGTGCAGAACTGTATCAGAATGTTGCAACCCTGTGAAGTGGTCAACCCCTATGCCGATAAAATACAACTGCCCCAAAACATCCATAAACTACGACGGTTGCACGGTATGTACCAAAACCTAGTGGCACAAATCACCTGCCTAAACCAATACCAACGCAAAAAAGACCATCAAGGACGGCTTATAACCCAAAAGCAGGATCTACAAGCAGCCTGTACTATTTTAATGGAAAGTATAGTTTTAAAAGTAGATGAACTGCATGGTAGTTTACGACAGTTTTATGAGTGTTTAAAAACACATTTTAAAAACAAAAGCACCGATGGCACCTTTACCCGTTTTGATGTGAAACAAGCCACGGGATTGGGCAAAACACAAATGCACCATTACCTTAACCAATTGATAGAACTGGAATACTTACAGCAGTTTGGGTACGCCAATCGCGGGTACACCTATAAGATAAGCCACTGGGACGATCATAAAGCCGTAAAAGCCAAAATACAGTCCATATTACAAACCCAAATAGACCAGATATAACTGGTGTTCACAAGCCACCGAACACCAAACCGAACAATACAATATTGTAAATCAATTACTTATGTCTGGTGTTCGGTTGCCTGCCGAACACCAGAACACCTGTTAAGATACTGTAAAACAATTATTTAACTACTTGAAAAAGCTGGCGTTCGGCTTTTTTAAAAAAAGAACAAGTGCAATGAAGTATACAACCCCTTTCTTAAGCTACCTAAGAGCAATAGGATATACGAATCAAACCATCCGATCAAAAAGAGGAAACTTACATCATTTTACCAAGTGGATAGCAGATAAAACGTTGTTAGGGGTTACCGATAAAGACATTAAGAAATACTACCAATATTTGTTAGAAGAAAAATCCTATTGTAAAATCAGGACATTAAATAAATACATCCTTACCCTAAACCAGTTTTACGATTGGTGCTGTCTTTTTGGACATGTCCAACAAAACCCCGTAGGTGCTCTTGTTTTGCTAAAAAACACTATGAAAACACCCAGAAAACCAATAGATACCGAAACTATAAAACAATTATATAAAGCATGTATCTACCCCACAGAAAGACTGTTGCTGATCTTTGGGTATGGGTGTGGGCTTCGGGCAGCAGAACTGCAGCACTTAAAAGTAAAAGATATCTATATCGAAAAAGCAATAGTCACTGTAGAATCTGGAAAGTTTAACAAAAAAAGGAGCATACCACTACAATACAAGCATATTGAATATATAAAAAATTACATCCTTCATAAAAATTTAAAAACTACAGATTATCTTTTTAGGTATGAGAATCAAATAATCAGTCAATATTTACTTAGGAAAGAGCTAAAAACATTACAAAAGCGTATAGGGTTGCCCCCTTATTTTACCCTGCACCACTTGCGCCACAGTATTGCCTCCCATCTGGTGGATAATGGGGTAGCTATCCAACTGGTACAACAATTTTTAGGGCATAGCTCTTTAGAAACCACACAAAACTATGTAACACTAACCAAAACCATATCTTATGGAAGTCCTAAAACAATGGGAAGAACTACACCATAAAAAAGTAGGGAATACCTATAAACACAACATTAAACAATTTATTAGCACTGCCAATTTTGATATACAAAATGCTAGTTATAGCGATATTATCAGCTACATATCTTTATTACGGAAATCTGGATTATCTTCTAGAAACCTAAAAAATCATCTATGTGCTATTAAGTTTTATTACAACTGTTTACTAGAGCTTGGATATATAAAACATCATCCTTGCAAAACCCTCCTGTTACAAGACAAAACAGATAAAAGGATTAGTACAGAAACCTTATTTACTCCAGAAGAATTAAACGAACTCTTAACCCGAGAAGATAAAGCCATACCCCAATTAAAACTACGTAATCAAATTATCCGTCAGTTATTGGTATATCAAGGCTTAACAGTAAAAGAACTCATGCAATTAACGATCACGGATATAGACTTAGAAAACTGTACCCTAGCCATTAAAAACAGTAGAGAGTTAGAATTACACCCTAAGCAGTTATTACCATTACAAAGGTATCTTACTACGGATCGAAAAAAGATAAAAAACAGCACAAAAACAGCGCTGTTATTACTCTCTAAAAGTGGTAATAAAATACTGGAGGTAACCATTAATGACGCTATTAATTACAAGGCAGCAAAAAGGTTTACACCACAAAAAATAAGGCAAAGCGTGATTGCCAACTTGCTTAAAAACGGTCACGATCTTAGAAAGGTACAACTCTTTGCAGGGCACCGTTATATTAGTTCCACAGAACAATACATTACCTCGCAGTTTACAGAATTACGATCAGAACTAGAAAAAAAGCACCCATTGTCATAAACCCCTAGCACTTTTTTTACACCCTATTACTCTTTTATAAATCCATATTAAGAAACACTATTTAAAGATAGCGGTAGACAACTATGTCTGTCCATTAAAACAGAAACCCTTATGAAAACACGAATGATACTACCAGTTACAACAGAAGAAGAGCTAAAAGAGCTGCAATACATTTTGGCAGAAATAATCCATTTGTTGAGCCATCCCCAATATCCAGAAAGTCGGGAAAGCATTTACTGGTTATCCAAAATCCTACTATTTACTTTTCCTCTGGATGAATAAAGACCAAGTGTCTCCCTACGGTCGGGTTTACTATTATCACATCATCCCGAAAAGGGCTTTTGTAATAAGCTGCAATAAGGTCTCGGTGCTGCCCTTTCTATGGCAAAAATTTTTAAGTTGCAGAAAAAGCAACATAAAAAATCTTTAGCCCCAGCCGCCTTGCATCCCCTCGTCGTGTTCCCAGTCTTTTTTTAGTCACAGTTTTACCAAAAAACATGTGCCAAAAAAAATCCTTACACACTTCATTGGCTACGCCGCTAGTCGCAGCCTACTGCGCTGTTTTTTTTTGAAGTTGTTATTTTATTTTCAATTGAAAAAAAAACAGCTTGTGGCGCATCCCTCCGTTATCACTCCCGGTCTGCGTCGGCTGCTCCCTTCGCTTCGGCTACGCCTTTGTTTTGCGTGCAACGCAGCTTATCTTCAGTCGCCAGATGGCTAGGGTTTATAATAAAGCGGAAGCCTGCGGCTACAGCCTTTGCGCACTTCCCCTTTATTATAAACCGTTCTCACGGCTGGAGAAAATACCTACAGTTTTTTATTTTTCAATTGAAAGTATAAAGCTTACTTTTAGAACTGTGAAACAACTGATTTACATACTTACTCTTTTATGCTGCCTAACAGGTACAAGTAATGTACTGGTTAATGATAGTGTTGCTTTTGAGAAGGAAGTACATTTTGCCTCTGATACTGGTACAGGGTTGGTATACCAAGGGCAGTACTACGATACCGAGATAGAACTCGCCTATAACAGGTTCCGCTACTACGATCCTGAGGATGGACGGTACATCTCCCAAGACCCGATTAGACTGGCAGGAGAAATGCCAAATATGTATGCCTATGTACATGATTCTAACTCTTGGGTAGATGTATTTGGATTAGATACATTTTATCAACTTTTTAATAATAGTGGAGATTTAGTATATGAAGGGATTACAGAAAGAAATATCCCCGCTCCGCAAAGTCTCCTGACTTCGCGGTATAGTATGAGTAAGCAAAAGAGATAAAAGATAAAGTAACCTTAAAACCAAAGATATGCCAATCAAAGACAGAGATTACAACAAAGCCAAGGCGCTGTTAGAAGCAGCGGGTAGTAAAAGTGCCGAGAAATCGCATCCTAAACACACAGGCAGCAAAGGTTCTCCCGATAGTCATGGCAGGAGTTTGTACAGTGAGGCGCAACAAGATTTTGGCGGGCAACCCACCGCAGCACAATTAGAAGCTTTACGTAAAGCAGGCGATTTGTTAGGAGTGTAGATAATACAGGTATACTAGATATGGAGATAGCAAAACAAACGACAAGAGAGCTAACCGGTAAGCGACTAATCGGTGTATCTAATGAGAGTGCTGATTGTGAAATAGAATTAGTGTTCGAAGTAGATCCCGATAAATTATATGGTAGCATCCAGTTACAAGATATATATTATTTTAATAATAGCCTTGGGGTCAAAGAAAAAGGTGCTGATATCGTAGAGTCCTATACATTGGATGATCTGGAGGAGTCTTATTTTAAAGCATACCCTGTATTAGAAGAGTATCGGGGTAGTAAACTGGGTTTTGTCAGAGTGTATTATGCTGATGATCAAATGGAGGTTTTGGCTGTATTTGGTAATGCCTCTTTTGATATAAGGGTCTCTTCCGATCGTTTAGAAAAGATAAGGGCGGTACAACAACAAAACTATTTAGAGTCGATTAAAAATCCCAGTCAGAATTAAGATATAACCCTTATTCTGCGAAGTTTACCACGCTAGCGCGAGCGTCCCGCTCGTGCCGTCAAGAGTAAGAATAAAAAAAATAAAGTAACCTTAAAACCAAAGATATGCCAATCAAAGACAGAGATTACAACAAAGCAAGGCGTTGTTAGAAGCAGCGGGTAGTAAAAGTGCCTAGAAATCGCACTTAAAACACACAGGCAGTAAAGGCTCTCCAGATGGTCATGGCAGGAATTTGTACAGTGAGGCGTAACAAGATTTTGGCGGTCAACCCACCGCAGTGCAATTAGAAGCTTTACGTAAAGCAGGCGATTTGCTAGGGGTATAGATATACTGGATAAGCGCAAAAAAAACCACTTCTGGGATTGAAGTGGTTTTTTTTGCGCTTATCACCAAAAGTTATCAATAGTCTTTGCGGGCTTTATCTGTGGTCGCACCCCCTTGGTTGATCGGGCTTTGTTTTTGGGGGATGGCAATAAAAAAGCCCGTGTTCTGGGCTTGTTGTTTATGTGTTGGTTTGGGTGGTTGTTGCAGCGTTTGGCGAACTGTTTGCCCTGTTTTCGACCACTTGGTTATATTGTCCTGCCAATACGCTGATCTGTTGCAACACGATAGCGTGTTGTGGCGCAGTGTTTAAGGTAGCGTGCGCTTGCAGGTGTGCCATTAAATTCCTGTAACTGGCAGTGGCAGCTTCGCGAAGCTTGGGGATATCCTCGGTGGGGTTGGCAGCTTGCTGCTCTACCCTTGCCAGATACCGCGTGGCAAATCCAGTGTTTGCTGCCTGTAAATGGTGCAGCCATTTGCCAAGGTTCAAAGTAGTTACTGCTTGGCTTAATTCGGTTTGATTTTGCCAGTCTTTTAGGATACTGTCTATAACGGCGGTTTCTTCCTGATAGCTCAACCGTTGTATGTTCGTACCGTGTTGGTCAATATTTGCCAGTAATGCCGTTGCAGTATCTTTAAGCGTTTGTTCATAATGATAACCATACCCGTTAAGGACGGACCGCAAGCCCGTTAGGGCATCATCCCTCTGGTTGTCCAAAGCGGTAAGCTCAGGGGTAATACCGCTTGCCAAGCTTTGTTTAAAAGCTGTGTCGATGGCAGCAAGCTGCGGTCTAAGCGCATCATATTGCGTGGTAATTTGCAAAACAGCCATATCCTGTTCGTTCAACAATTGGGACACGTCTTTTACATATTGTAAAAATTCCCCGTGGCGGTAACGGTTCAAAAAAGGTACGTTCATATCCTGATCTTTTTATATAGTAATTTGGTGAAACAATCTTGCCTTTTTTGGCAACAAAACCATAAGGCACTTTTACATGAATGTCATAAAAACCAAAAATGTTACCCTAAAATATAGCTGTACTGTGCAGGGACATTTTGCAGGGGCAACAAAACCTTCCTGCATCCTTGCAGGAGCCTCAACAGGGCAACAAAACCTTCCTGTACTGTGCAGGAACGTTTTGCATGGGCAACA
>NZ_CDSBKO010000044.1:0-48187 GCF_977115655.1 Aquimarina sp. | reverse complement strand
TGGCAAAACTAACCTCGATGCATTTTTATGCATGGAAAAGCGGTTTAAAAACAGGAATGTACTATTTAAGAACAAAATCTGCCGTAGATGCCATTAAATTTACACTTAAAAGTGAAAATAAAGAAGCACCACAGCCAGAAAAAGTAGCTGTAGCCGCTGCGCAAGTTATGGAAGCTCAAGCTGTTAAAGCAGAGCCAAAACCAGAACCTGTTGCAGTAGAAGGAACTGCGCTTACTCCAGAAGAACTTCGTGCAATTATAGCACAATCTAAAGAAGCGCAAGGAGATGATTGTTTAATGTGTGGGTCTTAGACCTCGGTTTATATAAGGTAAAAGGGGAAGTTTTCTTTACAGATGCTTCCCTTTTTTATTATTTTTGGACGAATTCTCGAAATAAATCGAGAGTTGGTTATTATACCAATATGACAGTGTTTTTTTTATAAATCCAAGGGGAGCATAAAATAATCACTGTTTTTATTCTTTTGCGCAAATTGTAAATATACATTATGATGAACTGGGAGCAACTCCTGTCCTTAAAGCGACAAGGAGATAAAAATAAGAGATTACGTAAAGAGCAAGATGAGACCCGATTAGGTTTTGAAGTAGATTATGATCGTATAATATTCTCCTCGGCATTCAGGAGCTTACAAGATAAAACACAAGTTATTCCCCTATCCAAAACTAGTTTTGTGCATACCCGATTAACTCATAGTCTGGAGGTTTCTGTGGTGGGACGTTCTTTGGGCAGAGTAGTAGGAAAACAAATTTTGGAAAAACACCCGCATCTGGCAGCAGTTTATGGATATAAGTTTAATGATTTTGGAGCTATAGTAGCTGCAGCGGCATTAGCACACGATATAGGAAACCCCCCTTTTGGACACTCTGGAGAAAAAGCCATAGGAGAGTATTTTAAAACAGGTAGAGGTAACCGGTATAAAGAACAATTAACAGCAAAACAGTATCAAGATTTAATTGATTTTGAAGGAAACGCCAACGGGTTTAAAATCCTTACTGAATCCCGAAAAGGAATCGAAGGAGGTCTGCGATTATCTTATGCTACACTAGGAGCTTTTATGAAATACCCAAAAGAGTCCTTACCCAAAAAACCAACAAAACATATAGCACATAAAAAATTTGGGTATTTTCAAAATGATATTTCTTTTTTTAAAGAAGTAGCAGAAGAAGTTGGATTGTTATCATATAAAATAGGGAATGAGTATACTTATAGCCGACATCCATTAACCTTTTTGGTAGAAGCGGCAGATGATATATGTTATACTATTATTGATTTTGAAGACGGGATTAATCTGGGATGGATCGAAGAGGAGTATGCTCTCGAATATTTGATTAAACTGGTTAAAGACTCTATCAATACCTCAAAATATAATAATTTGGTTACTACAGCAGATAGGCTGAGTTATCTTAGATCTTTGGCTATAAATACGTTAATACAAGAAGCAGCAAGTGTTTTTATCGCAAATGAAAAAGAAATATTATCAGGTACTTTTAATATTGCATTAATAGATAAAAGTAAATACGAAGCACAGATTAATGATATTATCAAAATAAGTATCGATAAGATTTATCAAAGTAAAGAAGTTACCGAAAAAGAAATTGCAGGATATGAGATTCTTGCAACTCTTTTGGATAGATATTGTGTAGCTACAGATAATTTTAATGAGGATATAAGCTCTAATTATGATAAGTTAATTCTTAGGGCAGAAGGAAGTAATTTTGATTATAAAAATGAAGATTTATATACCCGCCTTATTGGTATATGTAATTATGTAGCGAGCTTAACAGATGGCAATGCACTACTAAAATTTCAAAAAATACGAGGGTTACAGATATAAAAGATTACATCTCTGGTTTTGTAAAAGCCGATCAAATACCAATTGGTATTTGATCGGCTTTTTTTATTATATTTGTATAAATCAAATTGAAGATGGAGACCACCTCAGAGTATATTCTTGAAAAAGTATCACCAATTTTTAATAAAAAAGGATATGTAGGAACAACTCTTTCTGATATTACCAAAGCAACAAATCTAACAAAAGGAGCACTATATTGTAATTTTAAAAATAAAGAAGAGTTAGCATTGCAATCTTTTAAATTAAATGTAAGAAAAGCAATATGGCCTTTACAAATTGAATTAGAGAAAGAAACGAATACAATTAAGAAATTATCTGTATTAACAAATTATTACCGCAACTATTTTTATTTGGCAAAAAAAATAGGAGGTTGCCCTGTTTTAAATGTTGGAGTAGATGCCAAATATAACAACCCGAGATTATGGGATGCTTCCAAAAAAGTAGTGGAAAGGTTAATTTCTGGATTGGCAACAATAATTGAAGACGGAATTGAAAATAAAGAAATACGAAGTAATATAGATGCAAAAGTCTATGCTCAGAATTTTTTTGCGATCATAGAAGGAGGTATTTTTATGGCTCTTTTACAAGATGATGTAATTTGCCTGAATAATGTTTTAGATGTAATTGATGCTATTGTTGTAAATACGCTTAAAGCTTAATTTTTTTTGCTCAAACAAATACCAATCGGTATTTGTTTGGGCAAAAAAACAGATAGATGCTAAGGAATCATAAGAGTAGGATATCTTTTTTTATCATTATTTGAACACTATTTTTTTAATTTATATGCTAAAAAATGAAAGTAATAAATATACATGAAAGAATTATTAGCCAACCCAAGGCAAGGTTAGAAGAGTTGTTAGAAACTCTGTCTTCAAAAAACGATATGGTTTTGGCAACAAACAAGTGGTCTCCAATGATCTTGGATAAAGGGCTTCAAGTTGGATCAAAAGGAGGTCATGGTCCAATAGGGTATAATGTTCAAAAATATGAAAAAGGAAAATGTATTAAATTTAAGTTCACCAAACCCAAAGGATTTGATGGTTTTCACGAATTTAAAATAATAGAAATAGATAAAAACATCACAAAAATCAAACATATAATTAATATGAATGTTGATGGTTTTGCTTATTTAAAATGGATAATTGCTATTAGATGGCTGCATGATTGTTACATAGAAGACGCTTTTGATAAGGTAGAAAATCATTTTACATTGCATAATAAGGAAAGCACTTGGAGTATTTGGGTGAAAATTTTAAGAATGATATTAAAACCCAAGAAAAAAAAACTAACATTTTAAAATTAACAACATAATAAAAACTATAAATGAGATTAATTATTTTACAATCTATTGTATGTAATTTTTATGTGTATACTCAAGGAACCAATGGGAAATATTTTTTTCCTCAGGTGTTTTTTGATGAAGAAGATGCTAAAAATCGTTTACAAGAGGGCAATTCTACTATACGAGGAGTCTTGTTTCATGCAGAAGGTTCTATTATTACCAAAACAAAATATTATGGAAAAAAGCAAACAGTAGTTTTGTTTCCGTATACCAGCTATTTTTCAGAATGGTATAATCTCAAATATCAAAACCCCAGAGCGAATATTATTTTGCGCCCGGAAGTGTTTAGATATAGGCTAGAGGCCCAAACAGATGAGTATGGTAACTTTACTTTTAATAAAATGAAACCCGGTAAATATTATCTGGAATCTTCTATTGATTATATAGCCACAGGTGTTGGTCACGAAAGAGTAGCGACTATATATTATAATGCATATTGGTCTCAACCAATTTATGAATCTTATTATTATAACTATGATGTAACTAAGATAGCCAACAAAAGGTACTAAGATACAAAGTGGTGTGTTATAGATGTTAAAATACAATCCTTATTTCTTTTTGTATTTTTCTGTTATTTCATCAAAAGTTAAAGTAAGCTCATCATTTAAGATGTTAAACTTTGAAGTGTTTATTGTGTTTTCCCCATTTTCAATAAAATTAAGGGTTAATTGATTACCAGACTCTAACCATGAACCAGCAAATTCACCATCACTTACACAGTTACTGGATATTTCAACAAAAGTTTTTTCTGTATAGGTATTGTCAGATTTGAATTCTATAGTAGATGTTTTTTCGCAATTATCTAGAGTATTGGGAGAGGTGTTGTTATTTTCCTTTCTATAAGTAAGTTCCCAGACACCGATTAAATTAGACGTTTCTTCCTTTGATGTGTCATCGTCTTTATTACAGGCTATAAAAATAGTAGCAAAGACAAGAATAAGTAGATTTAGTTTTTTCATAATAATAAAGGTATTAAGGATAAAATTTCAGGAAAACATTTATAACCTGAGTCGATTAATATTTAGCGGGTTTTTAACAGCAAAAAAGATAAATTTTTAGTAAATTAAAGTACTGAATTTCAATTTTTTAATCTAAAAACCTATCTGTGATACTGCACTTTAAAATTACAGAAATATTTTGTGTTATTAACGAATTTTGTAAGGAATATGACCAAATAGCTGATAAGTCACTGCTTGGCAACCCAGCAAAACGCCCATCAGTAATATCTATGAGCGAAATTATAACTATTACAGTATTTTTTATCTGGGAGATTTAGAACTTTTAAACACTTCTATATCTACTATGTCCAAGAACACATGAAAGAGGAATTTTCTAAAACAATTTCCTATAATAGATTCACAGAACTGAAGTAAAGAAACCTGATGCCTATGACTCTGTTTTTGAAGACTTGCCGTTTGGGGGATTGTACCGGGATTTCTTTTGTAGATTCAACCCCTATCAGAGTTTACAAAAACAAACGTATTAAACGTAATAAAGTATTTAAAGGGATAGCCAATATAGGGAAGTCTACAATGGGATGGTTTTACGGGTTCAAGCTTCATATTATTATCATTAATGATAAAGGTGATATCCTGAATTTTACTATTACACAGGCTAGTGAAGATGATAGAGCTCCATTAAAACAAGAACGGTTTTTAGATAAAATATTCAGAAAACTATTTTCCCATAAAGGATATTTGGGGAGATTGAAAATAAATTAGTTCTCATTTCTAGTAATGTTAACTAGAAGAGTACTATGGATTAAACAGAAAATTATTCTGTTTAAAAGGACTCCGGGTCAAGTAATACCAATTATACTTTGGATTTACCGTAAAAGAAAGTAATGATTTTTTTCTTTTTATGAATTAGAAAATTAAAGCATAGTCTTAGTTACGGTTTCATTTTATGATGAAATAGAAAGGGAAAAAGGGTGTTTTATTGCGGTAAACTTAAAATGTAAATGGTATAATTACTGAAATTTCAGAAAATAGGAGGTTTGCAGATATAACAAAAACGAGGCTGTCTAAAAAGTAATTTTTGATAAAATTAAGCTGAATTATTTGTAGTATTTTCTAAAAAAAACTTTATTTCTTTCAGTAAAACCTTCTTTTAGAGTCGGTTTTTTGAAGTATTCATAATAAAAAAAGAGGGTGTCTGACTTTTTAGACACCCTCGTTTTTATTGGATAAAGAAAAGTGACTTATATTTTTTTGTAAGTATCTACATAAATATTTTTTGTAACAGTGCCATTTTGATTTATATCCTCTCTTGCAAATTCAATTTTTAAAGTAGTAGAATTTATTTCCAGAACGGTATATGTTTCAGGAACATCTGAACTATAGGTCGTGGTAAGTTGGTTGCCATTTAGATTCCAGTCAAATACAGATTCCCTATCCAGCTTACAAGTGTTTGTAGTTTGTCCATTGATAGTGGTTGTGTTAGTGAAAAAAGCAGCACTTTTTCCTTTGTGATCAGCGCTAAACTCCATAGTATCCATCAAATCACATTTATCTGATTCCAATAAGACTCCGTTTTCTGTAGAACTTAGATAATACCATTTTCCTATTAGCTTAGTTTCGTTTATGTTAGCAGATGTACTTGGTTCAATATCAGGTTTTCCGACATAGGTAAATGTTTCAATATAAACTGAAGTCTTTTCATTACCCTGATCGTCTTTGTAAGTTTCCTTTGATTCAAGTTTTAATATGGTTTTACTTAACTCTATTATTGTGTAAAAGTCTTCGTAATTCCTATTAGCATTTCCTAAAATAGAAGTAGAAAATTTGTTGCCAGATAGTTCCCAAGTGTAATCTGTACTCGTATAAGATTTACATACCCCATTGTTTTCAACATTCTCAATAAATATTGCTAATTTATTTCCATCCTCTGCTATAGAAAATTGTGAAATATCTTTATCCTCACAAGTATCTAATTTAATTTCTTTCCCATCTTCTTCAATTTTAGTTAATTGCCATTTGCCGATAAGATTTGTTTCTGTAATTTCAACTGTGTCAGAAGCATCGTCATCTTTTGAACAAGAAATAAAAATTGTAGCGACAAGTAGGATAAATAGGCTTAGTTTTTTCATAATAGTATTGATTTATATTTTGTTTATATATCGTTTATGTTTTGTTTCGATAAAATGTTACTCTTAATTTTGATAATTTTATATAAAAAATTCAATCCCTAATTAAGGATTTGATTCTCTGCAGATTAACTAGAAAAATATTTTAGGAAACATACCTTGTGAGCTTGCCCCAAGGTTATGGATTAAAAACTTGTTTTCGATTTTCTTTGTAGAAAGATTAATAACAAAAAAAGGTGCTATATTTTTCAGGCGCCTTCAAAATTATATTTTAGATAAGGTTATACCAGTTCTGATTTAAAAATACTCAAATAAAATACAGGTATTTTTTGTTTAGGCAAAAAAGAAAATGCAAGCATAGTCAAGGCTATGATTAAATTTTATTTTGAAGCATAAACTAAAAAGAGCAAATTTTAGGGGGTAATTTTAAATCAGAAATGGTATTTTATATTCTTTTGTAAGTATATGTATCTATGTACTTTTCTCCTCCATCTTCACCAGAAAATTGAATTTTTAAAATAGAAGAATTTATTTCCAGAATGGTAGATGTCTCAGAATCCTCTGATGGTCCAAATGATTTTGTAAGTTGATCTCCAGCTAAACTCCAGCTAAACAAAGAATCACCATCTATTTCACAGGTAGTTGTAGTTTGTCCGTTAGTAGTAGTTGTATTAGTGTAAAAAGTGTTGTTTTTTCCTTTGTGATCAGCACTAAACTCGATAGTATCCATTAAATCGCATTCATCTGGTTGATCGGCAACGCCGTTTTCTGTAGAGCCTGTATATTGCCATTTTCCAATAAGATTTGCTTCAGTAATGCTGTTGTTATCATCGTCACTGGTGCAAGAGGCAAGGATTGTAGAAATAAATAGGATAAGTAAAAATAGTTTTTTCATGATTATGATTTTGTAGGTTATTTTTCCGCAAAAAAACTACTTTAAAACCTTATGTCAAAATACTTCTTAAATAACTTTATGAATATAATTCTTGCTGAATTACTTTTAAAATTCCTTCTGTAGAAATACCACAGATATTATGTAATTCATTAACTGTACCATGATGGATAAAGATATCGGGTATGCCTAAGATTATGATTTTGCTCTTAAAATGATGTTGATTGGCATATTCAATAACAGAACTTCCAAAACCACCTTTGATAACTCCATCCTCTACAGTGATAATTGTTGAGTATTGTTGTAGTATTTGTTTTAGAGCGGTAGTGTCTAATGGTTTGATAAAACAAAAATGATAATGCCCTATTTCTTCTTCTATTTGTTTTAATGCATAGGTAACATCATGAGCAATAGTACCAGTAGAAAGTACAGCAATTTTAGATCCTGTTTTTAAAGAGGCAGCTTTTCCTAGTTCAATTTTTTTCATTGGCACTTCCCAATCAACAATATGGCCTCTGCCTCTTGGGTATCGTATGGCAATAGGATAATCTAAGCCTAAAGATGCAGTATATAACAAGTGCCTTAATTCGATTTCATCGATAGGTGCAGCAATGCTAATGTTTGGAATACAATTTAAGTAGGCTATATCAAAAACACCATGATGTGTAGCACCGTCTTCTCCTACCAAACCAGCTCGATCTATGCAAAAAATCACAGGTAGATTTTGTAAAGCTACATCGTGAATTACCTGATCGTAGGCACGTTGTAAAAAAGTAGAATAAATAGTACAAAAAGGAATCAGTCCTTGTGTCGCCATTCCTGCAGCCAGAGTTACCGCGTGTTGTTCTGCTATCCCTACATCAAATGCCCGGTCCGGCATTTCTTGCATCATATATTTTAGAGAACTCCCCGTAGGCATTGCCGGGGTAATACCTACGATCTTTTTGTTTTTTCTTGCTAACTCTAAAATAGTATATCCAAAAACATCTTGAAATTTAGCAGGCAGACCTGTGTTATCTTTAGAGATTAAATCTCCTGTAGCAGCATCAAATTTACCAGGTGCATGGTACTTTACCTGATTTTCTTCTGCTTGTTTTAATCCTTTCCCTTTAGTGGTGATAATATGCAAAAGCTTGGGGCCTTTAATAGATTTTAAATTCTCTAATGTGTTAAGTAACATTGGTAAATCATGACCATCAACAGGGCCAAAATAGTTAAAATTTAAAGCCTCTATAATGTTGTTGGTTCTGGGTTTAACCCCAACTTTGGCTTTGGTTAGGTATTCTTTAAGTGCTCCAACACTTGGATCGATCCCTATTGCATTGTCATTAAGAATAACGAGCATATTTGCATCAGTTACCCCGGCATGGTTAAGTCCTTCAAAAGCCATTCCACTAGCGATAGAAGCATCTCCTATTACAGCAATGTGTTGCTTTTGTAAATCCCCTTTTAGTTTAGAGGCAAGTGCCATGCCTAATATTGCAGATATAGAAGTTGAAGAGTGTCCTACACCAAAAGTATCGTATTTACTTTCTTCTCTTTTAGGAAACCCACTTATACCATTTAGCTGGCGATTGGTATGAAATATATCTTTTCTTCCGGTAAGGATTTTATGAGGATATGCCTGATGTCCTACATCCCAAACCAAAAGATCATTAGGAGTATCAAAAATATAATGAAGTGCAATAGTGAGTTCTATAACGCCAAGACTTGCACCAAGATGCCCCTCTTTGGTAGCAACAATATTAATTACAAAATCCCGAAGCTCCTTTGCTAGCTCAAGTAATTGATCCGGAGATAATTCTCTAAGATCCGAGGGGTATTGGATGTTGGATAATAACTTGTTTTGCATTCAAAATTAATTGATACACAAAATTACAACTTTAAAATATTATTCTTCTATTTTAAATACTATTGGTAGACTGTAAATTGTTCTTACAGGTTTACCGTTATATATTCCCGGAATTAGTTTTGGTATTTTTTGAATTACTTCTTTGGCTTCTCTTTCAAGTTCAGTATGGGGAGCTCTTACTTTTATGTCTTTAATTATTCCTTCTTTATCAATTTCATACTGTACATAGATTCTTTGCATCCCTCGTAGCCCAATATCTTTTCCTATTTGAGTATTAAAATGTTTAGAAACAATTTTTTTTATTTGTTTAAAATAATTTTCTGATGTTCTTTTCTCTTTTTTAGTTCCACTTAACGCAGGAAATGTGTCAAGCAGATGTGCAGGAACAGGGTTATTAAAGTTTGTTATTTTATTTGAAGTAAACAGATTACCCATTACAATTTCACCATCAACCTCAATTTCTTCAATAGGCTCAAAAATTTCTAGTTTTTCAGGAGGAGTTTCTGTTTTCTTTTTTGTGTTACAAACAGGTGTATTTCTGCTACATTTTTTTTGTGGGCTATTGGGGCGAATAATAACATCTTTCTTTGAATTTATGGTTTCTTTTATTTCTATGGTTTCAATTTTTTGTTGTTTTCCTTCATGATTCGTGCAGTTAACCAAAGTGGTTCCCATAGCAATTAGTAGTGCTAATAAAAATGACCTTCTAAAAGTATGTTTAGTTTTTATGATTTGAATCGGAATTGAAATGTGTATAGTATCTAGTTGTGTTTTTTTAAAATGACCACATATCTTTTGGTGTTGTTTGTTCCTAAGAAATTCGTGTATTTGTATAGAGGACATTTTTGTAAAGTCAACTACTGTTTTTGCGCAAGAATTACAAAACCTGCCTTTCTCTGAAGGGTTCATGGTATTCCAATCTTCATGACAAGGTTTTGGAATGGATATTTTGTAGAATTTTTCCATAAATCAAAAGTTAGTTTTTATTGATAATCAAGTTTCCTGCCAATTTGCTTAAGTTTGTGTATAAGCTTAAGTTGTAGATATGCTAGATCCATTAGATGATTCTTATTATATGAAAAAAGCCTTGCAGGAAGCAGCATTGGCGTATGAAAAAGATGAGGTTCCGATAGGGGCGATTATTGTTGTTGCAGACAGGATTATTGCCCGGGCACATAATCTTACCGAACTATTAAACGATGTTACCGCACATGCCGAAATGCAAGCCATAACAGCTGCAGCAAATTATCTTGGAGGAAAATACCTTAAAGAATGTACCCTGTACGTAACTCTGGAACCATGCCAGATGTGCGCCGGAGCTTTATATTGGAGTCAAATTAAAAAAATAGTATATGGTGCTGTTGATGAAAAGAGGGGGTGTGGTACAATGGGAACAAAGTTGCATCCAAAAACAGAAATAAAAGGAGGTGTTTTAGAAGAAGAATGTAAAGAAATAATAACTCGTTTTTTTGTAGAGAAACGCAATACAAATTAAAAATATGATTCTTGATAAATGAAAAATACCATTGCAGAGAGAATACAGGATTTTTTAAAGGAATTTCCGCCTTTTGATAGCCTGCAAGGAGAAGACTTGTTATCTATTTCGAGTCAGATTAGAGTTTTGTATGTACAGAAAGGAGAATATGTTTTTAAACAAGATAATCCTTGTAATGACGAGTTTTATATAGTTAGGGAAGGAGCTGTTGGACTGTATCGAAATTTTGATACAGATCAAAGCCTGGTAGATATATGTGATGCTGGTGATCTGTTTGGACTTAGAGTTATAATTATTAAAAAAGAATATAGAATGTCTGCAATAGCAGATGAAGAATCTATTGTTTATGCAATCCCGACGCAAGTATTTGAGCCTTTTATTGAAAAAAACAAAGAAGTAAATAAATTTCTTTTAGAAACCTTTGCCGCACATGCCAGAAATTATTTTACAGAAACGGATAAAGGGCAACGTATAGATAATACAATTTCTATAGAGGCAGCAAAAGATCTTTCGGCATTACGCAGTATTTCTTATTTAAAAAAGCCTGTAACTTGCTTGCCAAAAGATACTGTTAGGGATATTGCCGAAAGGATGACCAGTAATAAGGTAAGTTGTATTGTAATCATTGACAAGGATAAATGCCCTGTAGGAATAATAACAGACAGGGATTTAAGAGCAAAAGTTGCTACAGGAATATTTGCTGTTACATCTTCTGTGGATCAGATCATGGTATCCCCTGTAGTTACATATCCCAAAACAATGACAATTGCAGAGGCTCAAATAGCTTTAATAAAACACGATGTTAGCCATCTTTGTATTACCAAAGACGGAACCCAAAACTCAAAATTAAAAGGTATTCTTTCAGATCATGATCTTTTGGTTTCTTTTGGTAATAACCCTTCTGTGTTAATCAAAGAAATAAAGCGTATCAAAAAAATCCAGAAGCTCAGGTATATTCGTAAGCAGGTAGAAAAGCTTTTGAAAACTTATTTAGAGCAAGATATCCCTACAATTCATATTATAAATATTATTTCTGAAATAAATGATGCATTAACAATTCGAATAATAGATTTAGCAATAAAAAAAATGGTGTTTCCGCCCCCGGTCCCCTTTTGTTTTTTGGTTTTGGGAAGCCAGGGTAGAAGAGAGCAGTTGCTTTTAACAGATCAGGACAATGCTATTGTTTTTGAAAATGTGCCAGAACAGGATTACGAACCTGTACAACAGTATTTTATAGAATTAGCTGGCGAAATTACCAAAGGGCTACATTCTATTGGTTATGAATACTGCCCTGCCGAGATGATGGCTAGTAATTCGAGATGGTGTATGTCGTTGTCCAAGTGGGAAATACAATTCAAGGATTGGATGATAACCCCTACTGAAGAAGGAACTTTATTGTCTTCTATCTTTTTTGATTTTCAGTATATATACGGGGATGTATCTATGGCAGATAAACTATCCCAAGTTGTATTTGAAGGAGTTAATAAAAGCAATAGGTTTTTGGCATTATTAGGAGTTAGTGCTATTCAAAAACCATCTCCTTTAGGGTTTTTTAAACAATTTTTGGTAGAACAGAACGGGGATCATAAAGATACTTTTGATATAAAAATAAGAGCAATGATGGTTTTGATTGATGCTGCCAGGATCTTAGTGCTTTTTCATAATGTGAAAGGAGTAAACAATACTTTGTTACGATATGATAAACTTGCTGAAATAGAGCCTAACAACAGAGAGCTTTTTGAAAGTTGTGCAAAGGCATTTAGAGTTCTTATTAAATTTAGAACCAGACAAGGATTGATTAATCATGATTCGGGCAGGTTTATAAAATTAAATACGCTAAGTAAAAATGATAAATTACGACTTAAAAGGTGTTTTAGGCCAGTAAGAGATATACAAGAATTATTACGTGTTCGTTTTCAACTTAAGAACTTGATATAAATGCAATTTTGGTTTAAAAAAAATAAAGATTATCCTCTTTTTTGGCAAAAATATGGGAACCTTTTTAGTGAAAAGAAACAAAAACAAACGTTTCAGGATATCCGTTTTATTGCTTTTGATACAGAGACTACAGGATTTGATTATACCCACGATCGCATTTTATCTATTGGGGCAATAGCTATTAAAAATAATGCAATAGAGGTGTCAGACCAATTAGAGATATATTTGGATCAGGAAGTGTTTAATAAAGATACTGTACAGATTCATGGAATTCGTAAAAACAATGGCTTGTCCAAAGTACTAGAAAAAAAAGCTCTTGAGCTTTTTATAGAATATATTGGGGATGCTATTCTTATCGCGCATCATGCAGAGTTTGATAAAAAAATGATTAATAAAGCTTTGTCCAGACATGACTTGGGAATATTGAAAAACAAGATATTGGACACAGGTGTCCTTTTTAAGAAAACCAAACACCAAGTCTACCTTGTGGATAAATACAATATACATTATAGTTTAGATGAGCTATGTAATGATCTTAAAATATCCAAAAGCGACAGGCATACAGCATCCGGGGATGCTTTTATTACAGCAATGGCTTTTTTAAAAATTTTGCCCAGATTTAATAAAGGAAAAAAAATGGAGATCAATGATTTGTTTAAGGTAAGGTAATACTGGTTAAAAACAAAAAAACACTACCAAGTGTAGTGCTTTCAAAACTTAGAAATGATATGTTTTAGTCATGAATTACGCGTACTTTTGCAGCAATAATTCCTTTTCTTCCTTCTTGTTCTTCATAGGTAACCTTATCTCCTTCATTTAACGCTTCTCCATTTAATCCAGAGGCATGAACGAAGATGTCTTTTCCTGTTTCGTTGTTGGTAATAAATCCGTACCCTTTTGATTCGTTAAAAAACTTTACTATTCCTTCCATTGTAATAAAATAAAAAATTTGAATACTAAAGTTAATTTTAAATTTTTTACGATCTGTTATTAAAATGTGAATATTTTAAGGATTTATGGCTTGTTATTTTCTTTTTCGTAGTCTCTCATTTTATTAAGGTTTTCTTCGGTAAGCATATAATCTTTTACATTTTTGTTTTTCCATCGGTGATATATAAACAGAGGCATCAATATAAATGCAGAAACTAAAATACCGACCCCTACCAGCTTGTCTCCTGTTGCATGATTCCCGATGTTTTTATAATAATACCCGATACAAATTAAAAGAAGAATTGCTACAAAAAGTATTTTGATAAAGTATTTCATAATATTTTTATTTATTGAGTAATCTTGTACTTGAGCAGTACTTTTTATTGTGTAAAATTAATTAACTTTCGGCGGTAGGATGTTAAAAGTTTTGATTTAGAAATAAACCCAAAATATTTTCCATTTCTGATTACAGGAAGATTCCATGCTCCTGTATCTTGAAACTTTTTCATAACTGTTTTTACATTGTCTTCTTCATAAACAATAACAACGGGGGTCTCGGACATTAATTTTTTTACTTTAATTTTGTGGTACAAGGTAATATCAAACATAATGTCTCTTATATCATCCAAAGCAACCATACCAATCAAATGATCAAAAGCATCTGTAACAGGAAAAAGGTTTCTGTTGGACTTTGCTACTGCTTCGCTCAAAAGCTGTTTTAAGGTGTACTCTGGTTTTACAGACACAAAATTGGTTTCAATACAATCCTCCAGGCTCATAAGGGTCAATACCGTTTGATCTTTATCATGAGTTAATAGTTTTCCTTGTTTTGCTAACTCGCGGGTATAGATATTATGCTCGATTCTATTTTTAGAAATAATAAAGGATATTGCAGTAGTGATCATAAGTGGTACAAATAGCTCATAGCTAGAGGTAATCTCTGCAATAAGAAATATAGAGGTTAGTGGTGCATGCAGCACTCCTGCAATAAGCCCGGCCATTCCCAATAATGTAAAATTAGCTTCAGAAACTTCAAAACCTATTCCCAGGTTATTAATTACTTTAGAAACTACATTACCTAGTGCACTGCCCATTACCATTGTAGGGATAAATATACCTCCATACCCTCCTGCGGCAAATGTAGCAGTCATGGCAACAGCTTTAAAAATGGTAATACCGGTTAATAAAGCAATAACGACCCAGATATTATGTGTCATATTATCAAATGGTGTTTTGCCTATAGCCTTTATATGATCCCCATGTAACAGGTCGTTAATAAACCCAAGCCCTTCACCATACAGGGGAGGGATAAAATATAGCATGATCCCAATAGCAAGTCCGCCAATTAGTAACCGGTATATTTTTTTAGAAAAACGGCTAAAAAAATGCAGTATTCCAAAATACATTTTAGTAAAATAGATAGAGGCAACTGCAGTTCCTACTCCCAGAATGATGTAAAAAGGAGTGTCATAAATGTCGAATTTTTCTAAAACATTAAATCTGAATAAAACTTCGTCCCCCAAAAAGAAATAGGAGGTAATAATAGAGGATACAGATGCAAACAGAAGAGGTAACAGAGATGTTAATGTAAGATCCAGACTAAATACTTCTACAGCAAACACCAAACCAGCCAAAGGGGATTTGAATACTGCAGAAATTGCACCGGCAGAGGCACAGCCAATAAGTAATACCCGGGTTTTTCGGTTAACATGAAACAAGGTGCTAAAGCTGGAACTAAGAGCAGATCCAGAACTAATTGCAGGTCCCAAAAGCCCTACCGAACCCCCAAAACCAACTGTAATAGGGGCTAGTATAAGAGGTAAGTATCCATGTATAGATTTTATGCTTCCGTTTTTTTTAGAAAGAGCATGTAAAATTAAAGGAATAGCAGATTCCACATTTTCTTTAAATAAGTATTTTGTGAGTAAATAGACTATCCATAGACCTATTATAGGGATAATAAAATAAAAAGAAGTTTGCCAAGAAATAATATCACTCTGTAATACCACCTGAATCAGGTGGGTGATGTTTTTTAACAACAAAGAAACCAAACCAGCGGTAAAGCCAACAAGAATACTTAGGATAAGAATAAAATTCTTATCTGAAATATGGCGATACCGCCATTTAAGAATACGATAAAGTAATGTCTTTTTTTTAGAGGACATGTATACTTTTCTTAAGTAGTTTAAAGGTAGTAAAAATCCCGCTTATGGCGGGATTAATATTATACATCAAGTTTTATATGTAATTCTTTGAGTTGTTCTGTGTCAATAGTAGCTGGTGCATCGATCATTACATCCCGTCCACTATTATTTTTTGGGAACGCTATAAAATCTCGTATAGTTTCCTGACCGCCAAGGATAGAAACCAATCTGTCAAATCCAAATGCGATACCTCCATGCGGGGGAGCACCATATTGAAAAGCATCCATTAAAAACCCAAATTGTGCTTTTGCTTCTTCTGGGGTAAACCCTAAGTGATCAAACATTAATGCTTGTGTGGCTTTATCATGTATACGAATAGAGCCTCCCCCAATTTCATTTCCGTTTAAAACAAGATCATAAGCATTAGCACGTACCTCTCCAGGGTTGGTGTCCAACAGGACAATATCTTCTGGTTTAGGTGAGGTAAAGGGATGGTGCATTGCATGGTATCGTTTTGTGTCCTCGTCCCATTCTAACAAAGGAAAATCAAGAACCCATAATGGGGCAAATTCTTCTGGGTTTCTAAGTCCCAGTCGTTCTGCCAATTCCATTCTAAGGGCACTTAATTGAGCTCTTACTTTATTTGCAGAACCAGAAAGCACACAGATTAAGTCTCCCGGATTGGCTTCGGTGGTTTTTGCCCACTTGGCCAAATCTTCCTGATCATAAAACTTATCAACAGAAGACTTATAAGTTCCATCTTCATTACATTTTACATATACCATTCCCAAAGCTCCAACCTGTGGTCGTTTAACCCAATCAATAAGACTGTCTATTTCTTTTCTGGTATAAGAACCCCCGTTAGGAACCGCAATACCTACTACCAACTCAGCATCATTAAATACTTTAAAATCTTTATGCTGTGCAACTTCATTAAGTTCGCCAAATTTCATCCCAAATCTAATATCAGGTTTGTCATTGCCATAAGTTTTTATAGCCTGATCATAAGTCATTCTGGGAAAATTTGCAATATCGATTCCTTTTATTTCAGACAATAAATGGCGGGTAAGCCCTTCAAACACATTTAAAATATCTTCTTGCTCAACAAATGCCATTTCACAATCTATTTGTGTAAACTCTGGTTGTCTGTCGGCTCTTAAATCTTCGTCTCTAAAACATTTTACAATCTGAAAATATTTGTCCATTCCGCCAACCATAAGCAATTGTTTAAAAGTTTGCGGGGATTGGGGCAATGCATAAAACTGCCCTTCGTTCATTCTGGAAGGAACAACAAAATCTCTGGCACCTTCTGGAGTGGATTTAATTAAATAGGGAGTTTCTACTTCGACAAAATCTTTTGCAGATAAGTAGTTTCTAACCAACATTCCTACCTTGTGGCGAAACATCAGATTATTTTTTACAGGGTTACGTCTAATATCCAAATAACGATATTTCATTCGTATATCTTCGCCTCCATCTGTTTCATCTTCAATAGTAAAAGGAGGTGTTTGTGCTTCATTCAGGATAGTAAGTTCTGAAACTAAAACCTCAATATCCCCGGTTGGCATATTGGGATTTTTGGATTCACGCTCGATAACTGTTCCTTTAACTTGTATAACAAACTCTCTTCCCAGTTTTTTAGAGTTTTCTAAAAGTTCTTTAGCAGTACGTTCTTCGTCAAAAACTAATTGAGTAATACCATAACGATCTCTGATCACTACCCAATTTAAAGAACCTAAATCTTTTATTCTTTGAACCCATCCGGCAAGAGTTACTTCTGTATGGATATTTGCGGCTCGTAATTCGCCACAAGAATGACTTCTGTACATAGTTACATATTAAGGCTGCAAAAATAAGAAGTTTTATGGATTAGTTGATGTTTGGTTGTTGATTACTTAAAAAATAAATTCAATTTCTGTGCGCCCAATTTCAAAGTTAAAATGATATTATATAAGCTTGCCTGAAAATAAGTTTTTTTTAGGGGTATAAATGAGCGGGATTTGATTTTATTTAAGGATCGACAAATCATTGTGATTTTTGTAGTTTTTTTTATTTTTTATTGCGAACAATTGTTAGTTTTAACATTTTTATATCAAAATCTTTTAATAGATTTAACCAAACATTTAAACAGATCATTATGAAAAAACACACACATTATAGCAAGATAAAGATTTTGCTACTCTTAATTTTTGCTCCGGTTGTGCTGCTCGCTCAGGAGACTATCACAGGTAAGGTGGTCATCGAGGGTACCGGACAGGGAGCAGCTTTTATGAATGTTGTAGAAGAAGGAACAAATAATGGTACTTCTAGTGATATTGATGGTAATTTTAGCATTACTGTAAATAAATTGCCGGTTAGACTTAAAATATTTGCCTTGGGGTTTGCAGAAAAAATAGTACCTGTGGCAACTGCAGGAGATATCACTGTGCAGGTAAAAGAATCTACAGAATCTTTAGAAGAAGTTGTGGTAACGGGTTTGGCAACATCGGTAAAAAGAAGTAATGCAGCAAATGCTGTGGCTTCTATTTCATCTGAGGATTTAGCAGGATTAACACCACCCCAAACTCTGGATGGAGCTCTGGCAGGAAAATTTGCGGGAGCATTGATTACCAAAAGTTCTGGTGCACCAGGAGGAGGAATATCGGTAAAACTTAGAGGAGTTACTTCTATTAACGGTAATTCTCAGCCATTATATATTGTAGATGGAGTATATGTAAACAACAATAGTATTTCTGGTGCCGGATTAAATGCAGTATCCGGTGCGGCTAGTGGAGGTAATGCTTCTAATCAGGATAACCCGTCAAACAGGATTGCAGATATTAACCCGGATGATATAGAAAGTGTAGAAGTACTTAAAGGAGCATCTGCAGCAGCGATTTATGGGGCAAGAGCAGCAGCAGGGGTAATAATTATCACGACCAAAAAAGGACAACAAGGAAAAACCAAGGTTTCTTTTTCTCAGGATGCCGGGTTTAATACTATCCTTAATTTAAGGGGGCAACGAAATTACACAGAGCAAAAGGCATTTGATTTCTTTTTTAGTCCAAATCCAGGGGATCCTGTTGCTGAACAACAATCTAGAGATGCAGCTAATGCTCAGGTAGATTTGTTTCGTAGTGCAAGGGACTCAGGGAAACTTGTTGACTATGAAAAAGAAATTTTTGGAGAAAAAGGGTTTATCTCAAATACCAGTGTAAATGTTTCAGGAGGGTCTGAGAATACCCAATACTATGCAGCGTTTTCTAATAATGAAGAAAAAGGGATTGTTAAAAACACAGGATATAACAGAAAGTCCATGCGTTTAAATATTAACCATAGTTTTTTGGATAATAAAGCAAAACTATCTTTATCCAGTAATTACATTGATTCCCAATCCGACAGGGGGTTTTTTAACAATGATAATACCGGTACAACGATTGGGGTAGCATTAACCTCTACACTACCGTGGGCACAACTACAACCAGACGCGCTGGGAGTATATCCCGATAACCCGTTTGGTGCGTCAAATCCTTTGCAAACAAGAGATTTGGTAACAAACAGAGAAGATGTGAACAGATTTATAGTAGGGGGTACATTAGATATGCAGCTTTATGAAACAGAAAAATCCAATTTAAAACTTATATTAGGAGGAGGAGTGGATTACTATGAATTGGTAACTACTGCTATTTTTCCTAAAACCTTACAATTTCAAAAACCGCCAAGAGGATTAAACGGATTATCTGCCCTGGGAACAACAGAAAATAAGGACGCCAATTATTCTGCATTTTTAGTACACAATTTTACAACGGCTAGTGACCTTAATTTTAGAACACAAGCAGGACTTACAAAGCAAACTTTTAGCCGAAATACAGTTAGTAACATTGCGTCTAATTTAATTGCTTTTGAAACCAATTTGGATCAGGGAGCAAATGTAAGTGTATCCCAGTTTAGACAAGAACAAGAAGATCAGGGCTTTTTTGTGCAGGAAGAATTAAATTATCAGGATAAGATAATTGCAACTATTGGGGTTAGAGGGGATAAATCCACTAATAATGGGGATGCCAATGAGTTCTTTTATTATCCAAAAGCTTCTGCAGCGGTAAACTTGCATACTTTTGATTTTTGGAAAATCCCGGTTGTGAACCAATTTAAAATTAGAGCTGCGTATGGTGAAGCAGGAAATTTTGCGCCAAACGGGGCATTGTTTACTACCTATACAAATGCATTGATCGATGGTATAGCCGGTATAGTAGTACCTGTAAACCCACTAGCTTTGGGTAATCCAGATATTAGCCCAGAAAAACAAAAAGAACTTGAAGTTGGTTTTGATGCCAGTTTTTTGAATAGCAAAGTTAATTTAGAATTTTCATATTACAACAAAAGTGTAGACGATCTGATTTTACGATCTAATGTAGAGCCTTCTTCCGGATATACTTTGAAATTTTCTAATGCAGGTAATCTAGAAAACAGAGGGGTTGAGATTGGATTAAATGCAGATATATTCGAAAATGATAATTTTTCGTGGAACACAGGGGCTATATTTTTTACTAATACCTCTGAGGTAACTAAATTAGAGGTAGATCCATTTAACTTGGGTGGTTTTGGTACCGGTTTAGGAACTTTTAGAATTGAAGAAGGAAAAAGCGCAACTCAAATAGTTGGAACCAATGTAAATGGAGATTTGGTAGTTTTGGGAAATGCCGAGCCGGATTTTCAGGTAACTTTTACAAATAATTTACAATATAAAGATTTTACCTTGTCTTTTTTATGGCACTGGAAACAAGGAGGAGATAATATAAATTTAACAAGCCTTCTAACAGATTTTGGGGGAACAAGCGCAGATTATGATGATATTGATATAGATCCTGCAGGAGTAACACCAAATGGGCCATATAGAATTGGGGCTTTTAGAGGAGGAAATGCTACTCCGTTTGTAGAAGACGCTTCCTATTTACGTTTAAGAGAGGTTGGACTTTATTATACCTTACCAACTAAATTTTTGGAGCAGGTATTTAAAGGACATATATCTAATTTTAAGATTGGGTTCTCAGGGAATAACTTGATTAATATATTTGATTATAACAGTTACGATCCCGAGGTTTCAAATTTTGGGTCTAACGGGTTATCCACAGGGGTTGAAGTAACACCATTTCCTTCATCAAAACGTTATTTATTTCACCTGGCAGTCGATTTTTAATATAAAACATAAGAAAATGAAAATAATAAAGATTTTTTTAATAACGATCCTGTCTTCTGTGTTCGTATTATCATGCGATATTGAAGATGGACGAGATTTGAATGGCCCTAGTACAGAATCTATATCCAGTGATTTATCCAAAGGAGAATTACAAGAAACTATTGGAGGCGTACTAGCAGATATGAGACGTCAGTTAGGAACGCAGGTAGATGGACAGGCAGTAGCAGGAAGAGAATACTGGAGGTTTCAAAGTTCGGATCCAAGATGGACAGCAGATTTACTTACAGGAACATTAGATAATAATGCTTTTTATACTACTAATACCTATGCTGCCCGATATGGAACTATTAAAGATGCTAACCTTTTATTAGAAGGGTTGACGAATACGACAGAAACATTTTCTGATGCAGAAAAAGCAAGTATTAGGGGGTTTGTGAATACCATAAAAGCGCATGAGCTATTGATGGTGTTAAACCAACAGTACAAAAATGGGATACGGGTAGATGTGTCTAATCCAAATGCATTAGGGCCTTTTTTAAGTTACGAGGATTCCCTTACTGCTATTTTTACTCTGTTAACCAGTGCAGCTTCAGACTTATCTAATGGTGGAGGAAAGTTTCCTTTTAATCTTCCTTCTGGTTTTTCAATAGCAAATACTCCTGCGGATTTTTTAAAATTTAATAAAGCACTAACAGCAAGGGTAGAAACATACCGGGGCAATTATAGTTCGGCAAAAACATTACTAGAAAATTCTTTTATGGATAATAATATAGGTGCTGACTTGCAAAAAGGAGTTTATTTTACCTTCTCATTAACAGGTGCAGATGTTGCTAATCCATTGTTTTTTGCAAAAAATGCAACAGGAGGAAATGCCAGAATAGCACATCCTTCTTTTATTACCGATGCAGAAACTGGTGATGCAAGATTGAATAAAGTTTCTTTTAGAGAAGCTCCTAACTCTTCGGGGGTGGTAGTTCCTAATCCATTAACACAATCTAACTTAACAGGATCTCATGATGTATTTATCTATAAGAGCAATACAGACCCTGTTGCAGTAATAAGAAACGAAGAGCTAATCCTATTGTATGCAGAGGCTAATCATGTTTCTGATCCTGCTGCTGCCGTAACAGCTATAAATGTAATAAGAGCCGCAGCAAGTTTGCCTGCTTATACCGGTGCTACTGCACCTGCAGATCTGGTAAATGAAATCTTAAAACAAAGACGATACTCTCTTTATGCAGAAGGGGGACATAGATGGATTGATTTAAGAAGATTTAATAAATTAGGAGAATTACCTATTGATAGAACAGGTGATGCTACATTCGAGAAGTTTCCTACTCCTGCAAACGAAAATTAATGTATTTAATATAGTATAGAAAACGCCGCATCTTTGCGGCGTTTTTTTATAATGTTCCTCTTTTGTTTATTCTCTTTGGTCTGGAATCAAAATCATCATCTGGATTTTGTGGGATTCCTGATTTGTTGCTAATACCATATTTACCTTGAATTTACTGCAATAAATTATCTTTTCTGCCTGTGCTTCAAAATAAAAATTAGCCATGGCTATGCCGATAGCTCTGTACAAGTGTTATGCTCAACTTTTTTTTCTTTACATAAACAAAAAGACCTCACGGGTTTGATCCTGTGAGGTCTGCAATTTTATTTTATATTGTTGTTATTTTCCTGGAAATTCTGCTTTTCTTTTTTCCAAAAACGCGGTAGTTCCTTCTTTAAAATCTTCTGTTCCAAAGCAATTGCCAAATTGTTCTATTTCTGCTTCAAAACCATTTACACCGTCTTCATAGCCTGCGTTTACAGCTTTAATAGCTGCCCCAATAGCTACAGAAGAATTTTTCATTATTTTGGTTGCCAATTTTTCAGCAAATGATACTATTTCTTCCTGAGCAGTTATATGATTTACCAAACCATATTGTAATGCTTGGTTAGCATCAATCATACCTGCTGTCATAATCATTTCCATTGCACGTCCCTTGCCTACCAATTGTGGCAACCGTTGTGTTCCTCCATATCCCGGAATAACTCCCAAAGAAACCTCTGGCAATCCCATTTTAGCATTATTACTGGCAATTCTAAAATGTGCTGCCATTGCTAACTCTAATCCTCCACCCAATGCAAAACCGTTTATGGCCGCAATAACCGGGGTAGAAAGATTTGCTACAAAATCAAAAAGCAATTCTTGCCCTTTTGCTGCTAGTTTTGCGCCCTCAGACACAGAAAAGCCAGCAAATTCGCTTATATCTGCTCCAGCTACAAATGCTTTTTCGCCGCTTCCTGTAATAATAATAACTTTGGTATCGGGATCTATATCTGCTGCTCTAAAAGCAGCATGCAGTTCTTGTATAGTTTCTTTATTAAGTGCGTTTAATTTTAACGGGCGATTGATCGTAATCGTAGTTATTCCGTTATTTTGAGAGGTTAGAATGTTTGTATACATTATATAACGTGTGTTTATATCTTTATAGCTAAGCAAAACTTTCTTAAAAAGTTATTCTTTTGGAAATTTAACCTTAAAAACAGTTCCTTTTCCTTTTTGTGATGTAAAAGTAATACTTCCTTTATAAGTTTCTACAATATTTTTTACCATTCCCAATCCTAGTCCCATACCACTGGTTTTGGTGGTAAATTTTGGCTCAAAAACTTTCTTTTTATTGTCCTCAGATATTCCAATTCCATTATCTGCTACTGTAATGACCACTTCTTTATTTTCTGAAAAAACATCGACAATAATTTTTGGAGTTCGATTTTCAGGAATTGCCTGTATAGCATTTTTTACCAGGTTAGTTACTACCCTGATAAGCTGTGTTCTGTCAAATTTAGCGATGATTTCTTCTTTTTCTGATGGAAAAACAATATAATCTTCATTAAAGATATCTAATGCCAAACCAACTATTTTGATAACATCCAAAGTTTCATTTTTTTGTGCCGGCATTTGTGCAAAATTTGAAAATGCCGAGGCAATAGAACTCATTGTATCGATCTGTTGTATCAAAGTATTACTATATTCTTGCACTTTTTGAAATATATTAGGATCATTAGGATCAAATTTTCTTTGAAAACTTTGTACTGTTAGCCGCATTGGTGTTAAAGGATTTTTGATCTCATGTGCAACCTGCTTCGCCATCTCTCTCCATGCCGCCTCTCTTTCACTTTTGGCAAGCATTGCAGCACTTTGTTCGAGTTCATCGATCATACTGTTATATGCATTTACCAAAGAGTAAATTTCTTCGCTGGCATCCCCAATATCAATTCGTTTATTCCTCTTGTCCAACCTTGTTTGATCTATAGTTTCAGAAATTGTTTTTAAAGACCGGGTAATATATTTTGATAAAAAGTATGCTAGTATAATTGCAACAAGAAGCATTAACAGGTATACCTGCCCCAAACGCCTTAAAAACTCTATTAATTCTCTTGTTATCAAATCATCATCTTCAAGATAAGGCAGATGCAGGATTCCCAAAGGTTTGGATCTGGTATCTGTAATATAGGTATAAGAGGTTAAAAATCTTTCTCCGTTTTTTTCAGATTTCACCAAATACTTTTTATCATAAAGGGAAGCCAATGTATCCAAAATTAACGGACTAAGCTGTATATCTGTGGTATCTTTAAAAAATGTGCTTTCAGACTTGACCAATAATTCTCCAGAAAGGCCATATATATTTATTGGCAAAGAATGTTCTTCAGATATTTGATAAATTCGTTGTCTTTCTCTGAATATTAAAGGAAGGTTTTCTTGATTTACAGGATAGGTAGTGCTTTTTAAAGCATTATTAATTGCAATTTGAATTCTTTCTTCTTTTCGCTCCAATCGTTCCCTGTGATACTCTTCTGCTTCTTCTTTATATTGATAGATAGTAACCGCAGCAATCAATATGGATGCAAGAAACACCAATGCTGTCATAGAGATAAAGATACGGGTACGAAGAGAAAGTTTTAATAGCCTCATAATTATTTTTGAACCCTAAATATAGCAAATATCACACCAAAATAGTTGTGAAAAGAAATCTGTGAAACCATTGAATTTACTAAATTTACCTAGCTTTTAGGTTATGGACAATATTACACTACTTTCTGTACAAAATCTTTGTATCTCTTTTTTATCTGAAGGAAAAGAGACCCAGGTTCTCAAAGATATAACTTTTGATCTTCATAAAAACGAAATATTGGGAGTGGTTGGGGAGTCAGGAAGTGGAAAGTCTGTGACTTCTTTGGCTATTTTGGGGCTATTGCCTGATAAAATTGCTAAAATTACAAAGGGAGATATTATGTATAATAATTTTTCTTTGCCAGAGCTTGACAAAAAAAAATACCAATCGATTAGGGGTAATGAGATTGCCATGATCTTTCAAGAGCCTATGAGTTCTTTAAACCCCTCTATGAAATGTGGCGCACAAGTGTCTGAAATTCTTTTTAGGCACACAACCATGTCTGTAAATGAGGTAAAAAAAGAAATCCTTTCTTTATTTGAAAAAGTAAAGCTTCCGGATCCTGACCGCATATATAAATCTTATCCACATCAATTAAGCGGAGGTCAAAAACAACGGGTAATGATTGCAATGGCGATCGCTTGTAAACCAAAACTATTAATTGCCGATGAACCCACGACTGCATTAGATGTTACTGTGCAAAAAGAAATTATAGAATTGCTGAAAGGATTACAAAAAGAATATGAAATGAGTATTCTTTTTATATCTCATGATCTGTCTCTGGTATCTGAAATTGCAGATCAGGTATTAGTAATGTATCAAGGAAAAATAATAGAATATGGTAATCCGCAAAAAATATTCAATACTCCAGAAAAAGAATACACCAAAGCATTGATTAGTGCAAGGCCACCAATGCACATCCGGTATAAAAAACTACCTGTTATTGCAGATTTTTTAGAAGAAAAAAACCTGAATAAAGAAATTATTACTAAAAAAGACCGGGAACAAAACCATAAAATTTTATATAGTAAACCTCCATTATTAGAGGTTGTTAATGTTAAGAAAAGTTACTTTTCTAAAGTAGGATTGTTTAAAAAATCAGAATTTAAGGCTATTGATGATGTAAGTTTTAAGCTTTATGAAGGAGAAACACTAGGGCTGGTAGGAGAATCAGGATGTGGTAAATCGACCTTAGGCAATAGTATTTTGCAATTAGACAAGGCTAGTAGCGGAAAAATTATATATAAAGGCAGGGATATCACACAATTATCTTCTTTTGAAACACGAAATTTAAGAAAAGAAATTCAGTTAATATTTCAGGATCCTTTTGCTTCTTTAAATCCCAAATTAACTATTGGTAAGGCAATTATGGAGCCCATGCAAGCTCATAGATTATATGGTAATGATACACAGAGAAAACACAAAACGATCGAGTTACTGGAACGTGTTGGCCTTGTTCCAGAACATTTTAATCGTTACCCGCATGAGTTTAGCGGGGGGCAACGACAACGTGTTGGGATTGCCAGGACTATTGCTATACAGCCAAAACTTATTATTTGTGATGAGTCTGTAAGTGCTTTGGATATATCTGTACAGGCACAGGTATTAAATCTTCTTAACGAGTTAAAAGATAATTTTGGGTTCACATATATTTTTATATCTCATGATCTGGCTGTAGTAAAATATATGTCTGACCAGTTGCTGGTAATGAACAAAGGAAAAATTGAAGAGTATGGCGATGCAGATAAAATCTACGAAAACCCCGAAAAAGAGTATACAAAAAAGCTTATAGCAGCTATTCCAAAAGGAAGATAAATAACAAAAAAAACCTGTTAAGCTTATCAGTTAACAGGTTTCATTCATCGCGACTTGGGGATGTTGCGATTTAATTAACAATAAAAATCACATCAGCAAAAATACTTTTTTAGCTATATAAGCACAATTAGAAATCAACTCTATTGTAGGCTTTATTGATCTCTGTAAGTTATTTATACGCTTTTTCATAATAGGGGGAATTGTGTGGGTTAATATTTTTTTTCTAATTTATAAAACTAATTTTATAAGGTCTCATTTTTTATCGGGTTACTAATATGCAAATTATTTTCAACAAAAACGTTTAAATACACATAAAATAGACAAAATACACATAATTTTAACATTAAAATCAAAAAAACAGCTTTTTGGCGTTAAAGTAAAGCTTTAAGCAGCTTAACAACCTTTTATCTAGTAGTCTTTTTCCTTCAAAAAAGAAGTTACTGCTTTGAATTTTAATAAACGTTACTTTTGCTTATTTATTATCTGTAGAGTATTAATTATTATTCGTTAGGATATATATAGAATTAGATATAAATCAATCCAATATCATTTCAGGTATATTTCCTTCAATTATAAGATTGCCTTCGGTAGCATTTTTAATATCCTCGACACTTACTCCCGGAGCTCTTTCAATAAGTTTAAAACCTTTGTCAATTACTTCCAAAAAAGCTAAATTAGTAACTATCTTTTTTACACAACCTACCCCCGTAAGTGGAAGCGAACATTTTTTTAGTAATTTGGATTCTCCTGCTTTATTAGTGTGCATCATTGCTACAATAATATTTTCGGCACTAGCAACAAGATCCATTGCTCCGCCCATTCCCTTAACCATTTTCCCGGGTATTTTCCAATTGGCAATATCTCCTTCCTCAGACACTTCCATTGCTCCCAGAACTGTTAAATCCACATGTTGACCTCTAATCATACCAAAACTCATTGCTGAATCAAAAAATGATGCTCCTGGCATTGTGGTAATGGTTTGTTTACCGGCGTTTATAATATCTGGATCTTCTTCTCCTTCAAAAGGAAATGGTCCCATCCCCAAAACCCCATTTTCACTTTGAAACTCTACTTCAATACCTTGTGGAATATAATTTGCTACCAGAGTAGGTATCCCAATCCCCAGATTAACAAAATATCCGTTTTGTAATTCTTTAGCAATACGTTTCGCTATTCCGTCTTTATCTAACATAATTTGTCTCCTTATAATCTTATATGTAAAATGATTGGTTGATTGGCTTTATTGAACATATACTAATAATAGAGCCAAAAACGTTGTGGTTTTTGCTCTCAAAGTATACGTATTTCAATCTTATAAATGGCTGCTAATCTAAGTTGGGTTGCGGTGTCATTCTTAAATAAGGCTTAATTTCTTTATGCCCTTTAGGAAATAGTTCAGGGATTTCCTCGTTGGTCACGGATGGAGCAATAACGCAATCTTCTCCTTGGTTCCAGTTTGCCGGGGTAGCTACTTTATGATAGGCTGTTAATTGAAGCGAATCAATAACCCGCAATAATTCATCAAAGTTTCTTCCGGTAGATGCAGGGTATGTTATTGTAAGTTTTATTTTTTTGTCTGGTCCAATTATAAAAACAGAGCGTACGGTTAATTTACTATCTGCATTTGGGTGGATCATATCGTACAATTCGGATACTTTTTTATCATCATCTGCAATTATAGGAAAGTTAACTGTTGTGTTTTGCGTTTCATTAATATCCTTAATCCATCCATAATGAGACTCTAAACCATCTACACTTAAGGCAGCTACTTTTACATTACGTTTATTAAATTCGTTTGTGTATTTTGCTACTGTTCCTAATTCTGTAGTACATACAGGTGTATAATCTGCTGGGTGCGAAAACAGGATTCCCCATTTATCTCCTAACCAGTTATGAAAATTTATTTCTCCTTCTGTAGTTTTTGCTATAAAGTTTGGAGCTTCATCCCCTAATCGTAATACTGCCATAATTTGTGTGTGCTTTGTGTGTTTTTAAAAAAATGTATTATTGTTTTTTACGAACTGTTCTTTGCTCGATTCTTTTTTCGTAGTTTTTTCCTTGAAAAATCCTTTGCACAAATATTCCAGGGATATGTATATGATCGGGATTTAATGTTCCGGCCGGAACTAATTCTTCAACTTCGGCTACAGTTATTTTTGCTGCCCCGCACATACATGGATTAAAATTTCTGGCGGTTCCTTTAAAAATTAAATTTCCTGCCTCATCTCCTTTCCAGGCTTTTACAAATGCAAAATCGGCTTTGAATGCATGTTCCAGTACATACATCTTACCATTAAACTCTCTGGTTTCTTTTCCTTCTGCTACTTCGGTACCATATCCGGCAGGTGTGTAAAATGCCGGAAATCCTCCTTGTGCAGCTCTGCATCTTTCTGCAAGAGTGCCTTGCGGGATTAGCTCTACATCCAGTTCTCCACTAAGCATTTGTCGTTCAAACTCATCGTTTTCCCCAACATAAGAAGAGATCATCTTTTTGATTTGTTTTTTTTGAAGAAGAAGCCCCAACCCAAAATCATCGACTCCTGCATTATTAGAAATACAGGTAAGTCCTTTGATATTAGATTTTACAAGTTCTGTGATAGCATTTTCCGGGATGCCGCATAATCCAAATCCCCCAAGCATAAAGGTCATATCATCTTCAATACCAACCAAAGCTTCGGTAACACCTTGTACCGTTTTACGAATCATATTATACTATTTTATAAACTAAAAGTAGTAAAAAATAATACGATATGTTTTGAAATGGGATAGTTTTATCAAATAATTTAATAGACAGAAGCCTTTTGTTTAAAGACTAAATTCATCTATGTTTTCATCTTGAGAACTATTTTGTCTAAAAGCTCTGCAATCTACTTCGATAGTTAGATTTTCTGGTCTGGCAAATGCGTCTTTAGAAATATCCAATGTTTTATCTGTATAACATTTTTTCATAAACAATCCCCAAACAGGTAATGCCATTGTAGCTCCCTGACCAAATGTTGTGGTTTGGAAATGTGTTGCCCGATCATCTCCTCCTACCCATACTCCTGTACAAAGGTTAGGGACAATACCCATAAACCAACCATCACTTTGATTTTGTGTTGTTCCCGTTTTACCAGCTATTGGGTTGGTAAACTGATAAGGGTGCCCTGTAACCACATTTTTAATATCGTATCTTGAGGAAGGCCCGGTACGTAATCGTACACCCGATCCGGATTGGGTAACCCCCTCCATCAAATTAATAGTTACATAGGCTGCTTCTTTACTGATAACGTCTTTGGTTTCTGGTACAAATTGATATAAAATTGTTCCGTTTTTATCTTCAATACTTGTAATTGTTACCGGCTTGGTATAAATGCCTTGATTAGCAAAAGTACTGTAGGCTCCTACCATTTCTGATAGTTTTAAATCTACAGACCCCAACGCTATGGATGCAACTTCAAGAATATCTGATTCTACTCCCATTTTTTTTGCTAACCGAACAATCGGTTCTGGACCTATTCTATCCATTAACCGTGCAGAGATTGTATTTACAGATTTTGCCAACGCCTCTTTAAGGTTCATATACCCTGTGTAATCTCCGTCACTATTTTTGGGTGTCCAACCATTATCAATTACCCCATGGGATCCCGCAGGAATAGTAATCTGAGATTTTGGCAATGTATCACAAGGCGACAATTTAAGCTGGTCTATTGCAGTTGCATATACAAAAGGCTTAAAGGTAGATCCTACTTGGCGAGCTCCTTGATATACATGATCGTATTGAAAATGCTTGTAATTGATTCCTCCTACCCAAGCTTTTATATGTCCTGTTTGTGGCTCTACAGACATTAATCCAGAGCGTAAAAACTTTTTGTAATATAGTATAGAGTCTTTGGGGGTCATGATTGTATCAATTTCTCCTTTCCAACTAAATATGCTCATTTCGGTTTTTACGTCAAAAGATTTTCTTATTTCTTTTTCACTTTTGCCTTGACTAAGCATAATTTTTCTTCTTGCAGAAGATCGAATACTTCTATCCAATATTTTTTCTATTTCGGTTTTTGTTATATCCCTGAATGGTGTGGTTTTATTTTTCTTTTCTTGCTTATCAAATTCTTTTTGAAGATTTGACAGATGTTCTTCAACCGCTTCTTCTGCATATTTTTGCATTCTTGAATCTATAGTTACATTAATTTTTAATCCATCTCTATAGATATCAAAATATTCTGATTCGCCTTCTTCGTTTTTTTGTTTTGGATTGTTTTTTACCCAATCAGACATCCAGCTTCTAACGTATTCTCTAAAATATGTAGCTGTTCCATCATTATGCCCTTCAGGAGAATAATCTAATTTAAGGGGTAACTGTTTTAGACTATCTCTTTCTTTTTCTGTAAGGTATTCGTATTTTTCCATTTGGCTAAGAACAACATCTCTTCTGTCCTTTACCATGTCTGGTCTTCGTAATGGATTAAACAATGATGAGTTTTTTAGCATTCCCACCAATACTGCTGCTTCTTCCTTATTAAGGTCTTTTGGGTTTTTTCTGAAATAAATTCTGGATGCAGAACTTATCCCAATTGCCTGATTTAAGAAATCATATTTATTAAGGTACATTGTTATGATTTCTTTTTTGGTATATTGTCTTTCGAGGCGTATAGCGATAACCCATTCCTGGATTTTTTGTAAATATCTTTCTATTTTATTTTTCGACCCTCCTGTAAATAATTGCTTTGCCAACTGCTGTGATATGGTGCTGGCCCCCCCCTTGGTGCCTAAAAAAACAAATGCTCTTAAAGTCCCTCTGGCGTCAATACCCGAATGCTCATAAAATCTGGCATCTTCTGTTGCTATCAGCGCATTTACCAAATGCTCTGGCAAATCTTCATAACTAATAGGGGTACGGTTTTCTTTGAAAAAGGTTCCTATTTGAACCCCGTCTGAGGAGATAATTTGGGTAGCAAGATCATTTTGCGGGTTTTCCAACTCTTCAAATTTTGGCATCTCACCAAAAACTCCCCAACTAGCCAAAAGAAACAACATTGCTATTAAAAAAATTCCTGTGGCAAATAGTATCCAGAATCCTTTTATAAATTTTAAGGTATAATTAGCAGGAGTCTTTGCTCTATTTTTTCTTGCTTTAGGTTTTGCTTTTGCCATATTTTAGCTATTTAAATCTAATGGTTTATGGTTTACAGAAATAAAATCTTTTCTTTTAGGTGTTTTTTATGCTATTAAAGAATACCTGCCTTAAGGGTTTTGTGCGTTTTCTATTCTGAACCCGACATCTGTAATCCCTTCTAAGGATGATACTCCTTCTACCTCTCCATTCTTTCTCATTGCATGCTGCAAAGTTATTGTATAATTTCCTTTTTCTTTAAATTTTACATTTTCTTTATACCACAGTTTATTTTCTTTAAGATCAGAAAAACCTGTTCCCAACCATTTCCCGTCCGGAGTAGCAAAACGATACTCTAAAGTATCTGTAACCACCTTACCATTAGGAAATTGTATTTGGCTGATTAAAAACAAATTACTGTATTTGTAATCGTTGGTGTTGCGTATATTGATAAACAAGTTATAGGTTTTTGCTGTATCTAATTCTGGAAGTGTAAAACTTATTTTTTCGTTCATTTCCCATGCACCAGAAACATTTTGATAGGCATCAAAAACCTGTTTGTCATCACATGACATTAAAATTGTTACAATAAATGGTACTAAAAAAAACTTAAGTTTTGTCATTATTTCTGTTACGAGACCTACGTTTCTTATTGCGTTGATTATTTGATTTTTTGTTTCCAGAATCCCCACTTTTTGGTTTGCTTGAAGCTATTACTTTCTTTTCAGAAGCTTTGTTTTTTGGTTTATTTACTACTATTTGTTTTTCTGAAGTCCGGTTTCTTGGTTTGTTTGATACAACAGTTTCCTTTTCTGAAGTATCTCCATTTTTGTTTTTTCTCCTGTTACGACTTCTTCTTTTGTTATGTTTGGGTTGATCAAATCGTGTTAAACTATCTTGCCCTACAACGTTTTCAAATTCTGTTTTAGTATCTTCTGTAAGTTCTAAAGCAAATTCTTCTAAGCTGGGTACTTTTTCATTATTAGCATTTATAGCTATTATTTCATTAACATCCTCTACAGCGATTTTGTGCCAATTCATCCACTCTCCTTCGTATGCATACCACAATAACCCTTTAAAAATATCGATTTTTTGAAATACTGCTATTCCTTTTTCTGTTCTAAGTTTTATATCTGTTTTAGGAAAACTACTAAGTGCATCTATATAAGCATCTAGTTCATAATTAAGACAGCACTTTAATTTTCCGCATTGACCTGCTAATTTTTGTGGGTTTAAAGACAGCTGTTGGTATCTTGCCGCACTTGTGTTTACCGATCTGAAATCGGTAAGCCAGGTAGAGCAACATAACTCTCTTCCGCAAGAACCAATTCCCCCAAGTCTGGCAGCTTCTTGTCTAAAACCTACTTGCCTCATTTCTATTCTTGTACTAAACTCATGGGCAAATTCTTTTATTAACTGCCTAAAGTCTACACGTTCTTCTGCTGTATAATAAAAAGTAGCTTTGGATCCGTCTCCTTGAAACTCGATATCAGAAATTTTCATTTGCAGATTTAACCTTATAGCTATCTCTCGTGCCCGAACTTTCATGCTATCTTCTTGGTTACGAGAATTTTGCCAAAGATCAATATCTTTTTGAGTTGCTTTTCTATAAATTTTCTTTACTTCTTCACTATCAATCTCTACCTTCTTTTTTTTCATTTGAATACGAACCAACTCCCCGGTAAGGCTAACAATACCAACATCATGCCCTGGAGAACATTCTGTAGCAACCACATCTCCTATTGCCAGCGAAAGGTTTTCGGTATTTTTAAAGAAGTGTTTCCTTCCGTTCTTGAATCGTATTTCTACACAAGAAAAAGGCTCTGCACCACTTGGAAGAGACATATTGGATAACCAATCAAAAACTGTTAATTTATTACACCCATCGGTACCACAGGTACCATTATTTTTACAGCCTTTCGGTTGCCCGTCTTTTGCGGAGGAACAACTGTTACACCCCATATTTTCTATCTATATTGAAATTTGTTTGCAAATTTTTTAAACCGCAACAAATCGGATTCTTACTATAATTAGTAACAAATTTTTTGCTACCTAATATCTTAATCGTTAAAGATACTATGAAATGAGGATAAAAAAAATTATCTACTGAGTATCTTTAGTTTTCTTGCTTTACTTTTTGTATTTTAACGCTTCAGAGCGTCCTTTTTTAAATATTTTATTACTGTTTCCTTTTCCTTTGCGCAATGCCTTTTGTTCTTCGTGTGGGAGTCTGTTTATCTCCATGCATTCTGTCGAGCAACAGTTCTCTAAAGCTTTGGCGCATTCTTCGCATTGAATAAATAATAAGTGGCATGCTTCGTTTTGGCAATTTACATGAGTATCACAAGGCCTTCCGCATTGATGACAGCTAGCTATTATATCCTCTGTTATCCGCTCTGCGCGCCGGTGATCAAAAACAAAGTTTTTACCCAAAAATTTATTCTCCAAACCTTGTGCTTCTACTTGTCTTGCATACTCAATGATACCTCCTTCTAATTGAAATACATTTTTAAACCCTTTATGTTTATAATATGCACTTGCCTTTTCACACCGTATACCACCAGTACAATACATTACCAGTTTTTTGTCTTCTTTATGGTCTTTAAGATTTTCTTCTATAATATCCAAAGAGTCTCTAAAAGTATCTACATCCGGAGTAACTGCTCCTTTAAAATGACCTATCTCGCTTTCATAATGATTACGCATATCCACCAATACAGTATCGGGATCTTCAATAAGCTCATTAAATTTTTGAGCGTCCACATGTACCCCTTTATTGGTAACATCAAAAGTAGTGTCGTTTAACCCATCTGCAACAATTTTGCTGCGAATTTTCACTTTTAGTTTTAAGAACGATTTTGTGTCTTGTTCTCTGGCAATGTTAAGACGAACATTTTCCAGGAAAGAAATACTGTCCAAATGTTTTTTAAACGCTTCAAAATTAGGTGCCGGAACAGATAATTGTGCATTAATACCCTCTTTGGCAACATAAATTCGCCCAAGAACCTCAAGTTCATCCCAATGTATAAAAAGATGGTTCCTGAAAACCTGTGTATTACCTATATGTGCATATTTATAGAAAGATAGCGTAAGCCGGTCGGTACCAGCTTCATCAATAAGAACTGCTCTTTCCTTTGCACTTAATTTATTGTACAGTTGCATGCTATACCTCTATTTTAAGTTAAAAGAAATTTGTTTAATTGCGCAAAAGTACAAATAGCAGACAGATATCCAAATATTGATGTTAAAATAAAAAAATGCCTTGAAAGTTATTTCAAGGCATTTTTTGGGCTAATTCGTTATTATTTTTATTTAACAATTAAAAAATATAATAACGAAGCTAGCCTCCCTCTACCATACAATTACTAATCTTAGTAATTGTACACCCATCAAGGTTATGTCGGGTGACTCTTTTAAGAAATTTCATCTTTTGTCTTTCTCCAACTTTTTAGTTCATATTGCTTTTACATAATAGATGATAAAAATCAAATAAGGTTGCGTTACAGGTCATTATTTAACATACACGAATTATGAAAATAAAACATGATATTTTGTGCAAAACACAGTCTTAGCAGATTGCCTGAGGCTGTTGTCTGCATGATATTCAGCAAAAACTTTCTCTTTCATTTTGGAGGCGAGCTTTTCAGAATTAAAACCCACAGTGTAGATTAAATAATCCCGTTTTGTTGTTGATAATGATTTTATAATCCCTACCCCAACTACAAAAAGAAATAGTATTTTAGCCAAAAGTTAATATCAATGTCAAATCCCGATATATTTGAACAACAAATGAGTACAGAGAAAGACGAAAAGTTAAAAGTATTAAAACTTACCCTGGATAAATTAGATAAAGCTTACGGCAAAGGAACAGTAATGAAAATGGGGGATAAAGCTGTTCAGGAAGTAGAAGTTATTTCTACAGGATCTCTAGGTTTAGACCTGGCACTAGGTGTTGGTGGATATCCAAGAGGTCGAGTAATTGAAATATACGGTCCTGAATCTTCTGGTAAAACGACACTAACTTTACATGCAATTGCGCAAGCACAAAAAGCAGGCGGTATTGCTGCTTTTATTGATGCAGAACACGCTTTTGATCGTTTTTATGCAGAAAAATTAGGAGTGGATATTGATAATTTGATTATTTCTCAACCAGATCATGGAGAACAAGCTTTAGAAATTGCTGATAACTTGATTAGGTCTGGTGCTATTGATATTATTGTTATAGATTCTGTAGCGGCATTAACTCCCAAAAGTGAGATCGAAGGAGAAATGGGAGATTCTAAAATGGGACTGCACGCAAGATTGATGTCCCAAGCACTTCGAAAATTAACCAGCTCTATTAGCAAGACCAATTGCACCGTAATTTTTATTAACCAACTTCGTGATAAAATTGGGGTAATGTTTGGAAGTCCGGAAACTACTACCGGAGGTAATGCATTAAAATTTTACGCATCGGTGCGGTTAGATATTCGTCGTTCTACACAAATTAAAGATAGTAATAGTGAAGTTACAGGAAATAAAACCAGAGTAAAAGTGGTGAAAAATAAAGTAGCTCCACCTTTTAGAACCGCAGAATTTGATATTATGTATGGCGAAGGGATCTCTAAAAATGGTGAAATAATCGATATTGGTGTAGATTATGAAATCATCAAGAAAAGTGGTTCTTGGTTTAGTTATCAAGACACCAAGCTTGGTCAGGGGCGTGATGCTGTAAAAACATTGCTTAATGATAATCCTGAGCTTATGGAAGAACTTGAAGAAAAAATTAAAGCTGCCATAAAAATTGCAAAAGAATAAATTTTTATTTTTAAGGTATAAAAAAATCCCGAAACTTCGGGATTTTTTTATACCTTAAAAGCAACCATATCCATATTTCAGCATCTATGATAAACAGATGAATTGTATGATTTCTCAAAACCCCAAAATTATGAGAAGGATAAAAATAATTTTTGCGTTTTTTTTTATTATCACCTTTATTGGATGCTCTGATGATGATGAAACTAGGTTTTTTTATGAATTAGTTACTGTTCATGAAGCAACACTGCCGGATCAGTTTAATAGAGGAGAAACGTATACGATTAATGTATCTTACTTTAGACCAACAGATTGTCATTCTTTTTCTGGTTTTGATTACACCAAATTAGGAAATGAACGAACAGTATCTGTTGTTAATCTGGTAGTAAGTGAAGGTAATTGTAAAGAGCTGGAAAAAAAAGATCTGGTTAAGGTATCTTTTGATTTTTTTGTAGGTCAGGAAAATTCTTATGTATTTAGATTTTGGCAAGGACGAAATGAAAATGGTGATAACCAGTTTTTAACTATAGAAGTACCTGTAATATAAGTTTTTATTATCATCCTAAAAAAGTAATTAGTGGGCTTGGACCAACTCATAAAAAAATGTAAGAAAAAAAATCCTCAGGCACAAGAGCAATTGTACAGGTTATTTAGTAGCAAACTGTTTTCAATTTGTTTAAAATATTCTAATGATTATTCTAGTGCTGAAGATACTTTACAGGATGCCTTTATTACCATTTTTGATAAAATAAATCAATATAAAAACCAAGGTTCTTTTGAAGGTTGGCTAAAACGGGTAACTATTAATACTGCTTTACAAAAATATAGAAAACAAAAGGTTTTTGATATTATTAATGAAGAACAAATTGAAGAAATAGAAATAGAAGTCAATGAAGAAGAGATTTCACTAGATTATCTTTTAAAAATCATTCAGCAATTACCAGAGCGGTATCGATTGGTTTTTAATCTTTATGTGCTGGATGGCTATTCACACAAAGAAGTTGCCGAAATGCTGGATATATCTATTGGGACTTCCAAATCAAATCTGGCAAGAGCCAGAAATATTTTGAAAGAAAAACTAGAACACAGCCAAGAACCATATTTTCAGTCAATTGAAGGACAAAGATGAATGATAAAAAGAATATAGACAGGTTATTTCAAGAAAAGTTTAAGGACTTTGATGTAAGCCCTGATGAAGTAGTTTGGGAAAAAATAAAAGCTCGTCAAAATAAAAAGGAAAAAAGATTGTTTTTATTGCCTTTTTGGTACAGAGCTTCTGGTGTTGCAGCTTTAATAGCGATACTGTTTGGTTTGAGCTACTCATTAAACAATACTTCAAAACAAAATAGTATTGTAACTAATACAGATAACCAAAAAGCAACCGAGCAGCATCCTCAAAATAGTAATCTTAAAATTCCTTCTGAAAAAAATGCCACAGAGGATATTACAGTAGTTTCTAAAGAAAAAGAAATCAAAAAAATCGACAAAAGACATGGAAAGAATAACCCCGATCATAAAAGGACTGTTCAAAACCTGCCCTCTGAATCTACTTTTGTAAAAGAAAACAGAATAACTACTATTTCTGGTGCTTCTAAGCCTGAAAAAAACGACCATTATATAACAAAAACGAAGGGAAATACCACTAACGAAAATAAAATTGCGAAGCATATACCTACGGCAACAATAAATACGGATTTGACCAAACAGAAACCAACAACAAAAAATCCTATTGTAACAGACTATCAAAATCAAGGAGTTGTATTTGAAAGAGAATTGTCCCCCGTTTTTATAGATCCTAATGAAAAAAGCAATGTAATTGCTACAAAAAATATTGTAAACAACGGTAACAATGTTTCAGGATCAAAAGAAGATATTCCTGCAAAAGAAAATTTTGATACTCAAGATATCAGTAACAAGAAGTCCTTATTTGATGCCATAAAGGAAGAACAAGAAGATAAAATTGTTACAGAAAGCTCCTCTGCCAAAAAATGGAATATCTCTCCTAATATAGCCCCGGTATATTATAATTCTATTGGTAATGGATCTTCAATTGATTCGCAATTTGCAGACAACAATAAAAATGGAGAAATAAACATGAGTTATGGGGTACAGGTTTCTTATGCTATCAATAAAAAACTTAAGGTTCGTTCTGGAGTTAATAAAGTAGATTTAAGTTATAATACCAAAGACATAGGTTTTGTTCCTTCGGCAACTGGTCAAAACTTGCAAAGTGTAAAGTACAACTCCATCGCTACTGCAATTTTTATTTCGGATATAGGAAACAGACCAGAAAACATTTCTGAATCTTCAGACATTAACAGAAACGCAATAGATCAAACGCAAAATATAGGATTGCTTAATCAAAGTATTGCATATATAGAAGTTCCCATGGAAATGAAATACGCTTTGATAGATAAAAAATTTGGGGTAAACATGATTGGTGGTATTAGTACATTGTTTTTGCAAAACAATGAAATATCTATAGAAGCAGGGGATTTTGAGACCCCTATAGGAGAAGCAAACAATCTTAATAAAGTAAGTTTTAGTGGAAATATTGGTTTAGGTGTAGATTATAAATTATCAGATCATTTAGAAATTAATCTGGAACCTATTTTTAAGTACCAGTTTAATGCATTTAATGAAACTGCAAATACATTTAAGCCTTATTATTTTGGAGTATACACAGGTGTAAGCATCAAGTTTTAAATATATAAGCTTTTTAGTTGGTTAGGTAGTTATTGCTGCTTTACTTAGCGAGCAATGATGAGCAAAGCCGTTTCTGGGGAGAAACGGCTTTAGTTTTTTAGCCCGGATTATTTGTCAAGATCTTTCTTCAGGTTTTTAAAAATAATATCCCATGTTTTTTCTTTTAACTCCTTTTTATTTTCTTGTGTTAGTCCTTTGGTTGAAATTTCTTTAAGAATACGAGCCCTCATAATCCCGGGGCTACCACTAAAAAAAGTATATGAAAACCTCTTTTTGTTATCTAAAAACACTAAAGGTAAAACAGGTATTTGATGATCTATTGCTAGTCTAAAAGCTCCGTCTTTAAAAACATCCAAAACGATAGATTCATCATCGGGAACTCCTCCTTCCGGAAAAATACAAATACTAGTTCCTTTATTTAATCTGGCTTGTGCACGATCAAAAACTTCTTTTCTGCTACGTTGGTTGTTGCGATCTACCAAAATACAAGTTCGTTTATAGAAAAACCCAAAGATTGGAATTTTTGCCAACTCCTTTTTTCCTACAAATACAAAAGGGTTTTTAACACTGTATAACATTAGCATTATATCTGTCATAGAGGTGTGGTTAGCAACAAACATATAACTTTTGTGCCGGTCTGTTTTGGATTCTTTGGCAATACTTGGCAAAAATCCGGACCCATACAAAACAATTGTAGCCCAAAATCTAGCCATCACAAAAAATTGAGGATACCATGATTCTTTAGAAGAAAATACCAAAAGGGCAGGAAACATTATAATTATGGGAAGTCCCATAATGATATAGAACCAAATACGCCATAATAGGATTAGTATATTTTTAAGTGCGTGCATATCTTCAAAAATACACAATTGGTTTGAGGTATGTGAACAAAAAAATTACCTTTGCTAACAAATTATAAAAATTATCATGTCTAGAATTCTAACAGGAATACAAAGCACAGGAACTCCACATTTAGGAAACTTATTAGGGGCAATTATTCCGGCAATCCAAATGGCCAATGAGCCACAAAACGAGTCTTTTTTGTTTATTGCCAATATGCACTCTCTTACACAGATCAAAGATGCCAAAGCATTAAGAGAAAACACCTGTTCTACTGCTGCTGCCTGGTTAGCTTTTGGGCTAGATATTGAAAAGACTGTTTTTTATCGTCAAAGTGATATCCCCCAGGTAACAGAGCTATCCTGGTATTTAAGTTGTTTTTTTCCATATCAACGATTAACACTGGCACATTCTTTTAAAGATAAAGCAGATAGGTTAGAAGATGTAAATGCGGGATTATTTACCTACCCTATGCTAATGGCTGCCGATATACTGTTGTACGATGCCGAAATTATTCCTGTAGGCAAGGATCAGTTACAACATATAGAAATAACCAGAGATGTAGCCTCTCGTATACACAATCAAGTAGGCGATATATTTGTACTGCCCGAAGGTCAGGTAAGAAAAGAAACCATGTATGTGCCAGGAACAGACGGTAGTAAAATGAGCAAATCAAAAGGAAACATTATTAACCTGTTTTTGCCCGATAAACAATTGCGTAAACAGATAATGACTATTGCTACAGATAGCATACCTCTTGAAGAGCCAAAAGACCCAAATACCTGTAATGTATTTGCACTATATAAATTAATTGCTACTCCAGAACAACAAGACCAAATGCGGGATAACTATCTTGGGGGTAATTATGGATATGGGCATGCCAAACAAGCTTTGTATGAATTATTGGTCGAAAAATTTTCTGTAGAGCGCGAGCGCTATAATTATTATATGAGCAATCTTAATGAAATAGACGAGGCATTAGCTATAGGAGCCAAAAAAGCAACCATAATTGCAAATGGTGTATTAGAAAGAGTTAGACAAAAGATTGGATATTAATCCCTCATTAAAGGGTGTGATTTTTTGGGAGTTGCCCCCGATCACAAAATATATTTTTAGAGAACATATACTCTGTGGCTTTCCGCGCAAGGTTGTTGATTCTCTTTAGCTATCCAAAAAGCAATATCAAAATTTAATCAAGAACAGTATATATTCATTTACACTACAAGATTATTTGCGCTTTTTACAGAGAAAGCTTAAATAATATATTAACAAATTGTAAACTATATAGCTCTAATTAGCATTTTTTGCAATATAATAATACCTTTAAAAAGTCAAAATATATATATTAAAACCCTCTTTTTTACTACTTAATGCATTTGTGCGTTATCTTTTTTTTGAACATTTCTTTTTGTTTAAAAATCAAATAGTTATCGTTTTGTTTTTTTATTTTTAACATGCAAAAACAAAAATGTTGATAACTATTTTAATGTTTGTTTTGTCCAGTGTTTATAGTGTCTAACAGAGATAATAAGGAAAAAACCTTTATGATCCTGATTTTTTACCGTAACCATGTTTGTTATTTTATTTTTAAATTAAACTTATAAACTTTATATGGATAAAGTTTCAAATTACCCCCTCTCTTGATTATATAATAGCTATATACATATACCTGTTTGGGTTTATATTATAGTTACATATATAAATAGTTTTGTAATAATGTAAAATAAGAGTTAAAGGTGTATAAACTAATCATATTCTTATATAATGAACAAAGAAGAACTATATCGTTATATGCTGGCATACAAAAATGAAAATCTTTTTAATAAAGAAGAGCAAAGCAATTTTATTAGGTTATTAGAAACTTTAAAACCCGATAATTACACTGAAGAAAAAAGAGTATTAAACAATAAATAAGATGATGACCGAAGAAAAATTATATGAAAGATTAATGGCTTACAAAAAAGAGCATGGAATAACCCAAGAAATGTATCAACATTATAAATGGGCTATAGAAACTATTAGAAAACAACAGCAAATCAAAGATCACGAAAAAAAAGAACAGATATAACCTCTAATCATAAAGTATTGTAGTGATTGAAGCTTTTTTGATTGAAGTGAAAACAGTTGGTTTTTATTCATCCCGAAGGCTTTTTTATATTTTACTGTAGAGCTACAAAGTAATTAAAAGATAAAATCAAGAATAAAAAAGAAGCATTTTACAAGTCAATTGAAAAAAGTTTATAGAGGTCAGCAGATAAATCTTGTTTAAAGTATAAACCGGATTTATAGTGATTTATGTAAATTTAACTTGATCCCTTTGAATGGTTTTTGTAGCAATAACAAAAGAAACCATATCTATAAGCCGGGTTGTAGATACAGGGGTTCTCGAAACTTTTTTACTGTGCTGCACTACACAAAAGCACAACCTGACATTTTTAATACATTTATAAAGATAGATCAGGTAGCTGTCACTAATATCTATTTGTTTAAATTAATAATATAGCTTTTACGGTTTGCCATAAAAAAGTTTCGAATTTTCTTCTTAATTTAATCCCTCATTCAGGGTATAATTACCAGAGGCTTGCCTCAAAAACAAAATATGTTTTCGAAAACATACCTAGTGAGCTCGCTCCAAGATTGTTGATTATACCCAAAAAACTCTAAAGCCGGATAACCATACATATAAGAGAAGTAAAAAAATATTATAAAACTTAATTTTTATGATGACCGAAGAAAAATTATACGAGAGATTAATGGATTATAAAAAAAAGCATGGAGTAACACAGGAAATGTTACAACACTATCATTGGGCAGTAGAAGTAATTCGACAACAACTGGCTGACAAAGAGCGTAATCAGAAAAATATAGAGGATTAAAAACTGTCAAAATAAATTGTCCTTTATAATTAATTACATCCAAATCCAATCACAGCCGTCAATGAACAAATAATAAAATTCAGCTTTCTGGAAAAGGTTTCGAAGTAAGTAGAAACCTTTTCTGTTACATAAGCTTTGTTTTTTTAATCCCAGACCCATAATTTATACCAAATTAATGATGAAATGTCATATAAAAAATGAATAAGTTTGGATGCGACATTTTATGGTTAAATTGGTATTGTATAACATCTGCATTACAAACATATCAAGGTTGATATTTGTTAACTACATATAACCCCATTATTATCTTCACAAAATTTTGCATAACAACATAATACCTTTTTTAACTTTGAAACACTGCATATAAATTGACATAAAACAAATTATTGTTGACATACCCTTGTCACTAACACAGATTATTTTTGTTTATGTTAAACCCGGATTATGCAATAGAACTTCGTGATGAGAATTTGAGATACCATAAATACAATGATTTTCTTAGTTTTTGCATAGCTGTTTACCCTGAGTTTATCCTGAGTTTATCGAAAGGCTAAGGTTAAATTAAAAAATCAAGTGTAATGGTTGTATTTGCAGTAGATTAAAGGTGTAATAAATTTTCTGTTGCATAATTCGGGCAATGTCATTAAGTTAAGAATTTAAACTATGGATTTAAAGTTTGTTAATGGTGGATTCCGGCTTACGCTGGAATCCATGATAGAAGTAAAGGGGTATTTTGCTTTTACAGATATTTAATCCTCAAAAAGACACGGCTTAAATGACATTGATAATCTGGGTTAAAATGATATAATAGGCAATAAATTATGGCAGAGTTATTTAAAAACATTTATACACATAAGTTTTTTGAAGAATTTATAGCTACTATTCAAAAAGTAGTTCCGGGCTTTGATGCTTTTTCCTTTTCTAATAAAATTTTTGACGATCAATGGCAACATAAAGAGTTAAAACAACGTATGAGACATATTACAAATGTCTTGCAAGAACATTTATCGTCTGATTACTGTATTAATGCAGATATTATTTTAAAAGTAATTGAACAGCTTAAAAAAGACGGTAAAAAAGAAAATAGCATAGAATATATGTTTTTACCTGATTTTATTGAAGTTTATGGTATGCAACATTACGAAATCTCTGTTAAAGCAATAGAAAAAATCACCCAGTTTACCAGTTGTGAGTTTGCTATTCGTCCTTTTATTATAAAATTTCCAAAAAAAGGGATGGATCAAATGATAAAATGGGCAACACACAAGCATCCCATGGTAAGAAGATTATCAACAGAAGGCTGTAGACCGCGTTTGCCTTGGGCTATAGCAATTAGCTTTTTAAAAAAAGACCCTTTGCCTATTGTCCCTATTCTTGAGCATCTTAAAAAAGATGAATCAGAATCGGTTAGAAGAAGCGTGGCGAATAACTTAAACGATATAGCAAAAGATAATCCCGATATCGTTATATCGCTTGCCAAAAAATGGTATGGAAAATCCAATGAAATCGATTGGGTAGTCAAGCATGCATGCAGAACACTCTTAAAGCAAGGAAACAAACAGATAATGGAACTATTTGGTTTTGAAACAGTATCACAAATAAAGATATCCAATTTTCAAATTCTTACTCCAAAGGTCAAGATAGGCCAAACATTAGAGTTTACTTTTCAGCTAAACAATACCGGTAATGTACCATCCAAATTACGCTTAGAATATGGACTGTATTATCAAAAAGCGAATAGAAGTTTGTCGAAAAAAGTTTTTAAAATAAGTGAAAAACTGTATCCCGAAAAATCAAAAACCAATATTGTTAGAAAACAATCGTTTAAAATAATAACTACCAGAAAATTTTATACAGGACTACATCAGGTATCTATAATAGTTAACGGAAATGAATTTGAAAAATACGATTTTATACTTACTTCATAAACCTCTTTAGCCTTTTTTAGCTTTTAAAATCCCCATTATAGGGGATTGAAATTTTTGTTTTCATTCAATAGTTTTATATGCACAATTTAAAATATAAATTAGAAAAAAAAGTAAAGCATATACAAGACAATAAAATTTATTTGTAGGGACTCTATAAAACTTTGTTTGAGCCACATTGCAGAGTTTGATTTTTTGAGGTTTACCCGGAAATAAAAGAAAAGGTTTCTGCGCAGTGCCCACGAGTTTGCATCAAAGTAATTTACGGCAGTATAACTTTGAAACAAAAAACTAAACATAAAAAACTATTTTTTGAAACAATATAATTACATGAAAAAAGCAAAATTCTATTTCAAATTAACCGCTGAAGGAAGATTGGCAAATGTGTTTTTCTTTCCCGAGCAAGAAAAATCAACTATATTTCTTGAAACAGATCAAGGAAGAAAAGAATGGGTAAATGAAGAGTTCGAATTATTAGTAGAAGATCCTTTTGAATATGGATTACAAGTATTTGGCGTGAGCGGTACCGAATGGAATGCAGAACTAAAACTTATCATAGATAACGAAAAAAAAGAGTTTATTAAATGGAGTGGTGTAACCGGAGATACCAGAAGAAACATTTCTGAAAGAACTAAACCCATCAAAAAACTTCCTTAAAAACAAATCATGAAAAATACATTCATAATCCTTGCTGTAAACCTGATAACCAATTCTGTCCTTGCACAATTTAGTGTGATCCAGAATGGAGATGGGGAAACGGCTTTTCAACTTTTTGGCTCAAATGTTGTTGCTATTAATGCTGAACAAACAGCAATTGGATTTTCTGTCCAACCTGAAAAAATAACAAATAATCAACGTAACTATTGGACGATAACATCCTCTGCCAATGCAAAAAATGGAACTGCCTCTGTTTTTAAGGGAGGAGAGTTTCAGCTTAGTGGTAAAATAGGTGCAAATATTATATTTGATAAAACCAAATATCCCGAAATTGGTTCTACAGAGGAAATAAATTTGGTATACAATTTTATAGGACTTGAAGGAATTTATTCCAGACACAACATCTTTGACGCAACAAAAGAACTTAAAGAGCAATTGGATGTGCAAACAAATTTAGGTTTTAGAATAAATTATGGATGGAATTTTGAAAATGTTAAAATTAATACTTCCGTTTTTGAAATTTTAGGAGAATTTACATCCGGAATCTCAGGATCTGTTGGAATTAAAGACAATTCGGATATTATAAGCCAGGTTGAAATAGTAACTACAACACAAACTTTTACAGAAGGGACTACCACACGAACTGTTTCTAGTACTAATGATGCTTTTGATAGTACTGATATAAGCAGAAGTGATTATTTTGCAAGAATTAATTTTGATTTTGGAAAACACCTTTTTAACAAAAGGGTTTTGGCTAATCTACATGCTACTTACGCTGTAGATGAAAACATTGAACCTGTTATAAATCCTTCTTTTGGGCTATTTATAACTACCAAAGGATCTCCTTTGGAAGCTATTGCCGGAATACAAATACAAACAAGAGACTGGGCAAATACCCGCAACTCCAATAAAAATAGATGGGAAAGATCTGTCATTGTTCTAACTGTGGGTTTTCCTTTTAATTAAATCAATAACCTTGGTGAAGCTCACAGGTATACTCTTGGAAATATATTTTGTTTTTAAAGTAAGTTTAGGGCTGTTTCAAAACCTTTAATGAGGTAATGTTATTAAGTTAACAACTTAAAATATTGATTTGTAATTCATTAACGGTGTGCTCCAACGTAGGTGGAATCCATAATGGGAGTAAAGGGGTATTTTGCTTTTACAGATATTTAATCTTCAAAAAGATACAGCTTAACTTAACGACATTGCTTAATGAGGTTAAAAAAGCCATAACAATTTATATGCAATAAGAAATTTTAAGGAGCTATCCTGTCAAAATCCTTACTGAATAAATCTTTGGGAGAAATTTCAAAATACTGACAAATTTTAAAAAGTGTCGTAAAAGAAATATCTCTTTTTCCTTGTTCTATTCTGCCAAAATGAATTCCTGTATCATTAAGGGCATTTTCTTGAGTTACTCCTTTCTTTGATCGTAACTCTTTTATTCGCTTAGCTAGTATATTAAGCAGCTCTTTTTTATCATTTTCTTCCACAACGGAAAATTCAGTTTAATAAAATACAATTTCAATTACCATTCAGTTATTTTTATTATATTTACTATATAACGAGTTTTATATGAAAAAAGAAGAATTATATCAATACATGCTGGCTTACTCGCAAGAGCATGAGTTTAGCTCTAAAAACCAAAGTAATTTTATTACAATAATGGAAACATTAAAATCAGGTGATACAAATACTTTGTTATCAAAAACTTCTGATTCTTAAGTGTTTTTATGCTGCAGAGTTTAAAAATCAATCTTAATGAACAGAGAAAAAGCTTTATAATAAATCACGGTATAGCAAGAGGAATAACAAGTATTTAGATTCTAAACCTTACCAAAAAAAAAACTGACAAGATTAATTCATTCTAATCATTTATATCTTTATGGCTATGCACTTTTTTAGTATAGATAAATTTAAGTATAGTTTTGTATTCTAAATCCGGATCTTCATACTCTATCGTAATTTCTAATTTTCCATTTTTTAAAACTACATCAGATTTTGTAAATATCAGGATATTGTTTTTATTATACGTAAAATAAAATATCCCGTTAGACCCTTCTTTCCATATTCCTTTAGTTTCTTCGGTATCCATTATACACTCTCCACCTGTACCAAAATCATCATAATAACTTTGTTCTATAAACTTACCATTTTCAAAAATATTTAAGGTAGTCATTTTATCACAAGAAGAAAGAGGAAATTCCTTAAGTAGATCACTATTTCCATCATTACTAAACTCTTGCTCAAGTTGCCATATACCTACAATTGTGTTTTTAGAAGTATTAGAGTCGTTATTTTTACACGAATACGTTCCAAATAATATCAAGAGCACAATATAAACAAGTAGAAGTCTCTTCATACAATGTGTTTCCAATTACGTAAGCAAAAATCAGGAAAATACTTTTGATTAACAAATATTTAACTCTTTAATATGCTTTTTGGCGAATAAAATAGTTATTTGTCGATGCGACTAGAGGTTTTATTAGTCAATTACCACAGAAGTGTTAAAAACCGTTGTTGAAGGTTTAAAAGGAGAATTTTATAAAAACCAAACCAGGGAGAATATAAATAAACTTATGAAAAGAGGCTAAATATACTATGTTGTGATTCATGTCATTTACACTTTAAATTTACCATAATAAATTATCTTTTTCAATTGGGTTTCAAAATAAAAATTAACTACAGCTATCGGCATAGTTTTGTATAAATACATATATTGTTGATTAGGCTATTATAAACCAGAGTATGTGTAATACCATTTTAACTTTGAAATAGCACTAATAAATTATTTCTTTTTCATCTGTT